>DYQV01000186.1 GCA_020719105.1 Rikenella microfusus | reverse complement strand
CTTTATTTCCATACGAAATGCAGTGGTAATTTTTTGTTTGCAATCCATTCAACTAAAAAAGCCTCCCATTTCTGGAAGGCTTTTTTGCATAAGTATTCGGTAAATATAGGAAATATTACATCATTCCACCCATACCGCCACCGCCCATTGGCATTTGTGGAGCATTTTCTTCTTTCTCTTCAACCAGTACACATTCGGTAGTTAAGAACATACCAGCAATTGAAGCGGCATTTTCAAGAGCTACCCGGGTTACTTTGGTTGGGTCAATAACTCCGGCTTTGTATAAATTTTGATATTCATCCACCTGAGCATTGTAGCCAAAATCAGCAGTACCTTCTTTAACTTTTTGTACTACTACTGAACCTTCGCCACCGGCGTTTGCAACAATTTGTCGCAATGGCTCTTCAATAGCACGGCGTACAATAGCAATACCATAAGTTTGGTCGGTGTTTTCACCTTCTAAACCATCCAACGATTTAATGGCACGTATGTAAGCCACACCACCACCGGGAACAATTCCTTCTTCTACTGCAGCACGGGTTGCACTTAAGGCATCATCTACACGGTCTTTTTTCTCTTTCATTTCAACTTCTGAAGCGGCTCCAATATACAATACGGCTACTCCTCCGGCCAATTTAGCCAAACGTTCCTGAAGTTTTTCACGATCGTAATCAGAAGTAGTAGCTTCAATTTGAGCTTTTATTTGGTTTACCCTTGCAGCAATAGTAGCTTTTTCGCCTACTCCGTTAACCAAGGTAGTATTTTCCTTGTCGATGGTAATTTTTTCGCAACGGCCTAACATATCCATGGTGGTATTTTCCAATTTCATGCCTTTTTCTTCGGTAATTACCACTCCACCGGTCAATACGGCAATGTCTTCCAACATTTCTTTTCTGCGGTCACCAAATCCCGGAGCTTTTACAGCAGCTACTTTCAGTGAACCACGGATGCGGTTAACCACTAATGTTGCTAATGCTTCACCATCTACATCTTCAGCAATTATTACCAATGGTCGGCCGCTTTGTGCTACGGGTTCCAAAATTGGCAACAAATCTTTCATGGTTGAAATCTTTTTGTCGTATAATAAGACATAAGGATTCTCCATATCCGACTGCATTTTTTCGGTATCGGTAATAAAATAAGGTGAAATATAGCCACGGTCGAATTGCATACCTTCTACAATTTCTACCGTAGTATCGGTTCCTTTAGCTTCTTCAACGGTAATTACTCCTTCTTTTTTCACTTTTTCCATGGCTTGGGCAATTAACTTCCCTATAGCAGCATCGTTGTTTGCTGATATTTTGGCCACTTGCTCAATTTTTTCATTGTCCTCACCAATTACGTGCGATTGCTTTTTAAGATCGGCAACTACAGCAATAACTGCTTTGTCGATACCGCGTTTTATATCCATTGGGTTTGAACCGGCAGTAACGTATTTTAAACCCACGTTGATGATTGATTGAGCCAAAACAGTAGCAGTGGTAGTTCCATCACCGGCATCATCAGCGGTTTTTGAAGCTACTTCTTTCACCATTTGAGCACCTAAGTTGGCATAAGGATCCGATAGTTCAATTTCTTTGGCAACACTTACACCATCTTTTGTAATTTGTGGAGATCCGAATTTTTTACCAATTACTACATTTCTTCCTTTAGGGCCTAAGGTTACTTTTACTGCATCAGCCAATGAGTCAACGCCTTTTTTAATAAGGTCGCGGGCTTCAACGTTAAATTTTATTTCTTTTGACATATTTGTGAATTTTTAATAATTTCTGAAAACAGGGATTAAAAAATATAAAGAACATCGTTGTGAGCGATGAGCAGGTATTTAATACCATCAATGGTTAACTCTGTTCCTGCGTATTTGCCATACATTACTTTATCGCCAGCTTTTACTTCAATGTTTTGATCTTTCAATGCAGCGCCAACCAATATAACTTCACCATTGAGTGGAGCATCTTTTGCTGAATCGGGGATAAATAGTCCGCCTGCAGTCTTTTCTTCAGCTACCGAGGGAAGAACGAGTACTTTCCCTGCTATTACTTTGCCATTAACTTTTGCCATTTTGCTTTATTTTAAATTCAACAATTAGTTTTAATTTACGGGACAGCTTGGACACATATTATGCCAAACCCTAATTGAATTCATTTATCCGACATTTTTTCACGCATTGTAGTAAGACCCACCATTGGTATAAATAAATAAAAGGGCTAATCAATAATCAACAAACAATTTAAACGGGATTGTTTGGGCAAAAAAAAATGTCAGCTTGCATGACAAGCTGACATTTTCTCCCAATATTTGGGATAATTATTATTTTTCTGGTTCTTCTGCTGGAGCTGTTAATGGAAAATTTCCAGGAGTAGAAGGATCTTGAGCGGCATCAATTTGTTGTTGCATCAATGATTTAGCACTTTCACCCGATTCCCGCGGAATGTAGGCTGCTGCCAAGATGCATAAAACCAATAACGAACCGGCTAATACCCAAGTTGCTTTCTCTAAAAAGTCAGTAGTTTTTCTAACGCCCATTACTTGGTTCGATGATGAAAAATTAGCTGCGAGCCCGCCTCCTTTTGAATTTTGAACCAATACGATTAAAATTAGAAGAAGACAAACAATAATAATTAGTACTGAAATTACGTAAAACATCGTCTTTGCTTTATTGATTATTAATAATTTGTTTTATTTTTCGAATTTGATCGGCAAAGTAACTATTTTTTTCTGGATATTTCAAACTTAATTTTTCATAAGCAAATATCGCTTTTTCATAAAATCCTTGTTTTATATATATCTGAGCCAATGTGTCGGTAATTAGTTCCGGGTTCTCTCCTTTGGGTTTGTATTCTTCAGTTAGTGATTCGGCTTCTTTTTGATTACGCGGAATTATCCGAGGTTGCTCAACAATAAAGGTGTCTATCAATTTGCTCCTGCGGTTAGCTGGGGTTTCAATAATGGGTGATTGCGCTTCGGAGGCTTTTTTCTTTTGAAAGGCTTTTTTGAACTCTTCTAAATTAACTTGATCGCCCACATCAAAAAAGGTGGTTGATTGAGCACTTCCCTTCATTATTAATTGGTCTAATTCATCATTTTCTAACTCATGGGTAGTTTGGTCAACGGTAAAATCAGTAATTAGTGAAAGGGCCGAGAAATCAATATCGGAATCCTGATTTTCAGTTGTCAACGCAGTTCTGTGATAACTTGGAACGGTTTCATTGACAGGCAAAAGTACCCGCTTATCAAGTAAATAAAACAATTTACTACGGTCAGTAATCCAAACTGCTGTTTTTCTTAATTCTCTATCGTAGCGAATACTTCCCTGATTGTTTAAATTTTTAATGTACAGCAACCGTACCGATTGGAAATAGGGATATTCTTCCAGAATTTTTTCCAGAAATGGCAAGGAGCGGTCGTCTAATAGCTCCGGATGGGTCAGATAACTATAAAAATCCTCTTTATTCATAGCATGAGTTACCAATTTACTACCGCTTTGTTAAAAATATCGTCAATTAACTGCTCCAATATTTCGTTTACTAAAGCATCTTCAACTTCTTGAAGGTTTTTGTCGCTGCTATAATCGGAATACCGTGAAAAATTAGTGTCGAAATTGGCTTTTGGGTTTTGGGCATTGGTGAATTTCACTTTAACCGTAATGGTTAACCGGTTTTGTGCTGCTTGATCGCTGTTTGCCTGAATGGCCATGGGTTGGGTCCGGTAATCGACAATGGATCCCGAAAACTCTAAATCGCCATATTCTGTAACCACTTGAAGTCGGGTAAGGCTTACAAACTTGTCTTTAAGTGCTTCGGTAAAAGTGTTGGTTAACGTAGGATTTATTAAAGGTGCCATATTGGGAAAATCATAAACCGATACCGTTTTTGTTTCCTGAGGAATGCTTGCTCCCGTAAATGAATATTTCATGCTGCAGCCCGACAGTAATGAAGCGGTCATTAGTGTTACTAGTAATTTTAAATAGGCCATGTTTTATTTTTTATTAAAAGATATCGAATGAATTGTTGTGCAAATATCAGATATTATCAATTCAAAAACCGCGCAATTTTATGGTAACTTAATTAAGATTTGAATATAGCATGGGACTAAAGGTCAATATCGTATTCTTTTATCTTCCGGTATAAAGTACGTTCGGATATACCTAAATCATCAGCGGCATTTTTCCGTTTACCGCTATGCTTTTCAAGGGCTTTAATAATCATTTCCCTTTCTTTATCACTTAACGAAAGCGATTCTTCAATAAACTCCTCTGTATCCTGAATTTGAGCACTTGTTTCCTCTTCCTGATTGATAAAAACCGAAGTAGCCTTATCATTGGGTTGAGTATATGAAAGTTTGGTATCGTCATACAGGTTTTTGATAATCCGGGCATGATCTTCATCTTGATGTATTTTTTCCACCCCTTGGTTCATTAAATCATGCACCAATCGCTTCAAATCGCTCATATCACTTTTCATATCAAAAAGAACTTTATACAATATTTCCCGTTCCGAATTGAAGGTTTGCTCATCAAATTTTTTGTACAGAGCGGGCAACTTGGATACTTCTGATAACGGCAAGTATTTTTTTAGGGTTGTTGCTGATATTTCCCGGCTTTGCTCCAAAATTGAAATTTGTTCGGTAATATTCTTCAGTTGCCGAATGTTACCCGGCCAGCGATAGTTTTCAAGCATTTCGCGGGCTTCTGCTGTTAAGGTTAACGCGGGCATTTTGAATTTTTCGGCAAAGTCGGTGGCAAATTTACGGAATAACAGATAAACATCTTCTTTGCGCTCCCGAAGCGGAGGAACCATTATAGGAACCGTATTAAGCCGGTAATATAAGTCTTCGCGAAACCGTCCTTCGTCAACAGCCTTAACCATATTAACATTGGAAGCTGCAACTACCCTCACATTCGTTTTCATGGCTTTCGATGATCCTACCCGGATGAACTCACCGCTTTCTAACACCCTAAGTAATCGAACCTGTGTTGACAAGGGTAACTCAGCCACCTCGTCCAAAAAAATGGTTCCGTTATCGGCTACCTCGAAATATCCTTTGCGGGAATCTGTAGCTCCGGTAAAGGATCCTTTTTCATGGCCAAACAATTCTGAATCAATGGTACCTTCAGGAATGGCTCCGCAGTTCACAGCAATGTATGCCCCATGTTTGCGGCTGCTATACTGATGAATTATTTTAGGAAATGTTTCTTTTCCTGTACCACTTTCGCCCGATATAAGCACCGTCAAATCAGTAGGGGCTACCTGAATGGCAATTTCAATGTTGCGGATTATTCCTGCGGTATTTCCAATAATCCCAAAACGTTGTTTTATCTGTTGTACATCCATGATGCGAAAAGCTTTTTAAAGTTTAAGCCTACTTAGCTGTGTATTGCCGTTTCGGCACTTCATCTTTTACTATAACCTGACAAAATTACATATTTTAATGAAATCCTCCTTCATAAATCGGTAAAACCCTAAAAAATAGGGGTGGATGCTTCAAATGCTAAATTTATTGGATTAAAAACGTTGTGACTATTCAGCCTCAAATTTTTTTAATAGTTGTTTTATATGCCACAGATTCACAGATTAACCCGCTTTATTCATACCTGAGCACAGCGAAAGGTATGGATGTGTGCAGGA
>DYQV01000722.1 GCA_020719105.1 Rikenella microfusus | reverse complement strand
TAACGACTGAGACTAAGCGCAGTAGCCGATTTGCGGGCTACTTCACTGTCGCGCTACGATGAAGGTAATGCGGGTGATGAAACTCCAAAATTGCACGAATTCGGCTATTGTCGCTTAGACGTGTGTTAGGTTCTCGTTCATTTTTCCATTCAATCTGTTTTCTTTCTATGTTTGTTTTTGTCTGTCAACATGAAAGTCAATTGCAAGTCGAGTTTTCTGTTTCTCCGTAAAATATGGGGATTTTATAAAAGTCGTAACTCGTTGATATTATGTTTGTAATACAAACATAATTTTTGTATTTTTCTCGTGAACGGACAAAAATACGGGGAAAATACGGGGATTTTAATCGCCTGATTATTCTCCCTTTTTTGCTAAAGTATAGACTGTTCCCTTAAACTGTCCTTCTTTTTCTAACACACCTTGTTCTACCAATTGTTCAATCAAGTATCGAATCTGATTTTTATTAAAAAAACGATTTAATAAAGCTTCAAAGTCAGCCATTTTTGCCTTACCAAATTCCTGTAAGTGAAGAACGATTAAACTTTTCGCTTGTTTGTTGTCGATTGGCTTAATGGCTGAATATTCTCCTTTTTTGTCGGTAAATACAAAATACTCTTTTCCAAGAATTAGTTTCTGTGAATTAGTTTTTCCTACTCGTTCAACCAATCCTTCATTTATTAGTTTTTTAATTACAGTTTCATCTACCGAGTTTCTGTAAGTGTCTTTTCTGATTCTGTTTAATGCGATTACCTCTTGAACTCCAAGCTTTTCATCATCTTTTCTGTTTTCCTGTATATGCCTAATAAACAATGAAAATGCCTTTTCTTCAACAACGGCTGAAAGCCGTAATTCAACTTGAAAATTGTCGGAATAGCTGTAATCTGGTTCGGGTTTTCCCTCCGAAATGGTTTGATAATAAACTTTGTCCACACCTTGACCGCTTCGTTCAACTATACCAGTTTTTGCTAGCACATCTGCCAACAATCGATTTCGTGGAGTACTACTCACAGTTAACAAATTGTCAAGTGTTACACCCAAAGGGAATCCACCCGGATTAATAATATAAAGGTGATAAGGAAATTGTTTGATAAGTACTTCACTCGATTTGCGATAATCGCGATGTGCAACTGTATTATTAATCGCTTCTCGAATAACTTCTTTGTTGAAAAACGGAATATCAAAAATATAAAGACCTTCTTGAACAGGTATTTT
>DYQV01000185.1 GCA_020719105.1 Rikenella microfusus | reverse complement strand
TTATATTTTATTTCAACCGTTTCCCAATTACTTTGCGGATTTAAGAATATTGACAAAAAAAGTTCTTTGATAATGGATTTCAAAACCTTATATAAAAAATTTATCTTTGCTTTATTAAATAGCAAAATATGAGAACACAATCTTTAAAGTTTGATAGTATTGTTGAAACAATATATAGCTTGCCCCTGGAGGATAGAATGGAAATTAAAAACCTATTGGAGCATAATATTGCTGATTCTAGAAGAAATGAGATTGCTGATAACTTCATTAAGTCTCAAGAAGAGCATTTAGCAGGGCAGTTGAAATTTTCTTCAAAAATTAGTGTACTCAAAAAAATGCTATAATGGAAGTCTCATTTAGTAATTCATTCAAAAAAGTATTTAAAAAGAGAGTTAAATCAACAGTAATTGAAACAGAATTTTGGAATAAGTTGGAATTGTTTGTAAAAAATCCTTTTGATTCCCGTTTAAAAACTCACAAATTGTCTGGTAACTTAAAGGATTTATGGAGTTTTTCAATAGAATACGACCTTCGGGTTGTATTTTATTTTACAGAAGATAAGCCAAAAAAGGCTGTTTTTGTTGACATTGGAACTCACGATGAGGTCTATTAAACATATTCTCCCCCTAAATGCTAAATGGAATGAAGACCAAGTGTTCCTGCAATTTCGGTGGTTATGCGTTGCCCCAAGGCGGAATAATCTATATTTGCCGGAAAAAATAGATATTAGAGTTTAGAGATTAGAAGATGAAAGTTAGAAGACAGAAGTTAGAGAGTATAGTAACCAGTAACCAGCGACTAGAAACCAGTAAGAAGAATTGCGGATTTTAGATTTACGATTGCGGATTAAGCAAACCAGCAATCCGAAATCAACAATCCGAAATCCGAAATAAAGAGCAATAACCAGTAACCAGCAATCAATGTACTTCTCCTCCTTCATAGCCCGACGATACCTTTTTTCGAAAAAATCGCACCAGGTAATTACCTTCATTTCCATGATTTCGGTTCTGGGGGTGGCAACCGGTACTACGGCTTTAATTATTGTGCTGTCCGTATTCAATGGGTTCGATAGCCTTATAAAATCAGTTTTTAGCACGTTTGATCCCGATTTACGGATTACCGTTACCGAAGGAAAAGTGTTTGACCCCAATACTGCAGCTTTCGATTCTATAAAAACACTTCCGTATGTTGATATGGCCTGCTTTACGTTGGAAGAGAACGTATTGCTGGAATACGAAAAGCGCATGACCCCGGCCATTGTTAAAGGGGTTCCTCCTGAATTCAAGGTCCTCAGCGGAGTAGATACCATGGTCCGCGAAGGTTCTTTTATTTTAACACAGGGCGATCGTGACTTTGCGGTAATTGGAGCCGGAATATCCTACTTTTTATCGGTGGGATTAAACTTTTTAAGTCCCATTGAAGTGTATGTCCCCAAACGGACAGGTAGCGTTACCATGAATCCGGCCACGGCATTTAATAAAGAATACATTTTTCCTTCCGGGATTTTTTCCATTCAACAGGAAATTGACAGTAAATACATTTTGGTACCCATGAGCTTTGCCCGAAGGTTATTAAGATATGAAACGGAGGTTTCAGCTATGGAAATTAAGCTAAAACCCGGTACCAATAAAGAAGAAGCTCAGGAATCGATTGGAGCATTGGCAGGAAACCAATTTACTACAAAAAACAGGTATCAGCAACACGAAGTCCTTTACCGGGTGATGAAATCGGAAAAATTTGCCATTTACCTGATTCTTACTTTTATTCTTATTGTAGCGAGCTTTAATATCATTGGATCCTTGTCCATGCTTATCATCGATAAAAAGAATGACATTGCTACTTTCCGGAGTATGGGACTTGATAAAGATCGGCTTCAGAAAATATTCCTTTTCGAAGGGTGGATGATAAGTATTGGAGGGGCGTTGCTGGGGTTGGTCTTGGGAGGTCTTATTTGCTGGTTGCAACAAAATTTTGGCTTTTTAAAACTCAGCAACATGGGTACTTTTTTAGTGGACGATTATCCGGTACAAATGCTTTGGACCGATTTTGCCATGGTGTTTGGTACCGTGGTGGTAATTGGTTTGGTGGCATCGTGGTATCCGGTTAAGTATTTTACAAAACGTTATTTGCAGGATTTATGATACATTTTTTTCGAGTACTCCCGGTTTGGGTATTTACCGTTTTAGTTGCGATGCCTCTTTTTGCCCAAAGAATTATGCCACCAACCCAACCGTTAAGCCGTTCGGCTTACATTACCTTAATAACATGCGACCCAGGCGAACAGTTGTATTCCACTTTTGGGCATAGCGCCATTGGGGTAATTGACCCCGAACAGGGCATTAACTGGGTATTCAATTATGGTACGTTTAATTTCGAGGTTCCGCATTTCTATTCCAAATTCGTATCCGGAAAGTTGCTGTATCAATTGAGTTACGGTTCCAAAGAGCGTTTTTTGTATGAATACAAACGCTCGCAACGGAGAGTTACCGAAGATGTACTTAATTTAACCGCCTATCAAAAGCAGGAACTTTTCCATCAACTTAAAAACAATTCCTTGCCTGAAAATCGCGAGTATCAATACGACTTCTTTTTTGATAACTGTGCCACCCGTATTGTCGATTTGGTTTACAAAGCATTGGGTGACAGTTTGGTTTACCATGCCGACAGTTCCCGTAAGGAGATAACTTACCGGAATTTGATTGATATTTACCTGCCCAAAAGCCATTGGAGCGATTTTGGCATTGACTTGGCGTTGGGCTCAGTAATCGATAAACCAGCAAACCCACGGCAACAGGCTTTTTTGCCCGATTATTTGCGCGATTATTTGAGCCGTTGCACTATCAATGGCATTCCTTTTTTCATCCATTCACAAGAGTTGGTGAGTGAGTCGGCCCCTTTACCGGAAACAGCATGGTATGTTCGTCCCGGATTGCTTTTTTGGCTAGTATTTATTTCATTTTTAGTGTTTTCAAATAGGTTGCAGCATAAAAGTTGGATTATTGCCGACCGTATTTTATTTGCATCCATCGGTTTATTAGGTGTGGTAATCCTGTTACTTTGGGTAGCTACCGACCACGATGCCACAGCCGGAAACCTGAATCTTTTATGGGCCAACCCGTTATATCTGATTTATACATTTTTTATTTCAGCGAAAAAGGGTCTTTGGTTTGCCTGGAGTTCCCGCATTATTGTAATTCTTAATTCATTGGTATTGATTGGATGGTTTATAATCCCACAGGAATTCAATCTGGTATTTATTCCCATCATTGCCACGTTATTATTGCGCGGTGGGGTTCATGTCATGCGGAGTTTCCACGTTAAAAACTTTTAGAGACAAATTAGTTTTGATGATGAAGCTTTTTAGGAAACAGGTGCTGGTTAGTTTCTTCGTTCTGGCTTTACTGGCTTGCAATCGGTCTATTCGCATGGAAATAAAGGATTATGAAATGAATATCAATGGGTGTCTGGTTAAAAGGTTTACATCAATTTCAGAATACACACCAATTTACGGAGCCGATAGTTTACAGTGGTTGCAGGCTGAATACGATTCTTTGTATCAAGCAAAACAGACGGAGTTAAACCAACAAATACTAGAGCAAAACAATCATCTTAATTTAGCAAAGATGGAGTTTGATACCATTGCTAATTCAACCATGAAAAAGGCTTACAAACCAATTCTTGACGGAATGGAACAGAGAATCATTCATCTAAGACATATTCAAGAAACCTATATCCAGAATCCGGAACAAACACAATTCGGTATTCTTAACGAAAGAATAAATTATTACCGGTTGAATAAAACCCAACTTTTTGGATACTGGGTTCAAACTTATTTTATTGGCAACCAAGGTAATTTGCCTGATACAACTTACAATCAATTCTACTTTTTAGACAGGAATAAAAAAGTCATTAAAACGACAAATTCGATACCATTACAAGTGAAGAAAGATAATTAGTACCAATAAAAAAGCGCCGAAAATTAAGTCCGACGCTTTTTCTAAAATAATTTCTTAACCCTGTTATTTTCCAACCGTTGCTTCAATTTCCTCTAAAGTTATTGGAATTCGTTTACCTAACAACCGACAGCCGGAATCGGTTATCAGCAAATCGTCCTCTAAGCGTATGCCTCCAAAATCGCGGTATTGGTTCACTTTGTCAAAGTTGATAAATTCGTGGTTTATTTTTTCCTGATACCACTTATCAATCAAGGCAGGAATAAAATAGATACCCGGTTCATTGGTAATCACAAATCCGGGTTCCAGTTTACGCCCTAAGCGCAAGTAGGCAGTTCCAAACTGGTCGATGGGTCGGGTAACCTCATCGTAACCCACATAAATCTGACCTAAGTCTTCCATATCGTGAACATCGAGTCCCATCATGTGGCCTAAGCCGTGTGGGAAAAAGAGAGCGTGTGCACCTGCTTTTACGGCGGCATCCACATCGCCTTTCATCAAACCTGCGTCTTTCAATCCCTGAGTAATTACCCGGGCTGTTTCCAGATGAACCGATTGGTAGGTTATTCCCGGTTTAGCAGCAGAAGCGGCATAATTGTTGGCATTCAAAACAATCTGATAAATTTCTTTTTGCTTTTGGCTAAATTTTCCGTTTACCGGCACCGTGCGGGTAAAGTCGGAGGCATAACCCATAGCGGTTTCTGCTCCGGCATCGGTAATCATTATTCTACCGGTTTGCAATATCTCAGTATGGTAATGATTGTGCAGCGTTTGTCCATTTTGCGTAAGAATAACCGGAAAAGAAATCCGTGCGCCGTGTTTAAAAGGAATGCTCTCCACAGTTCCCGCAATTCGTTGTTCCGTTTCACCTGCAATTGCCATTTTCATGGATGCAACGTGCATCTCATAGCCAATAGCACAGGCTTTTTCAATTTCATCAATTTCAAACGCATCTTTTATGGAGCGCAATTTAATAACCGCTTTAACCAGTTCCAGTGAACGTTTCTCATTCAATTGGGAGGGATGAATTCCCAATAAATCGAGAAGTAAAATCTTGTTTTCAGCACGGTAGGGAGGTAAAAAATGGATGAACCGACCTTTTGCTGTAGCTGTTTTCAAAGCTTCAGTAAGCATTTTAAATGCGGCTGATTTTCCTACACCCACTTGTGCAGCTTTGTCTTTAAGCATCGGTTGGACTCCCATCCAAATAATGTCTTCTATTTCCACATCGTTGCCAAAAAGGGTTTCATCACCGGTTTCAAAATCAATTACCGCGGCCAATCCCGGATGATTAATTCCAAAAAAGTAAAGAAAAGAACTGTCCTGACGGAAATGATACGTATTATCGGTATAATTCATGGGTGATTCAACATTACCAAGAAATAATCCTATTCCTTTTGTAACCAGTTTTTTTAGGTCGGCCCGGCGGCGGACATATACTTCTTTTTGGAACATAGCATAAATTTTAAAAATTTTGATGGCAGCAAATTACCATTCCTTTTTGTCTTTAGCAACTTTAAAAAAAAAGCTTTTGTAGCATACTCTTTTAAGTTAGAGAATAGATATTAGGATTTAGAAACGATAAGTAAGAAGGTTAAATAAATGTGAAAACAATTTGCAACAATTAACCCGGATTATTCATGAATAATCCTGACGATTAAGCTATTCCACAAAA
>DYQV01000184.1 GCA_020719105.1 Rikenella microfusus | reverse complement strand
ACACTAATGAGCACTAATTTAAAATCAATTAAAGTTGATTTTAATCGTTTTTTTGTGAAAATTCGTGTAATTCGTGGACTGTTTTTGTTTTTATTTCTAAATGCGGTTGCCCTACATCCATAATAAAACATCCTCACCTCCCTATGGAGGAAAAGCGGAATAGAATCCATAATTTATTTAGAAAACACGGATTCTATTCCGTTTTTATATATATTTGTAGCAATGATATTTAAATGGAACCATTAATAGAAACCAGTACGCGATTAATTCAATCTACAAACAATAAGTTTGTTAGGGCATTATATTCTAAAATAAACTGGACCAATAGATTAATTGAAATAAAAGGTGCCAGAGGAGTGGGGAAAACAACGTTAATGTTGCAAAAAGCTTATGAACTCCAGAAGCAAGGGGATTCGGTTTTGTATATTTCGCTCGATAACGCATATTTTTTTAGTCACAAATTGGTCGAATTGGCAGACTGGTATCATAAAAATGGGGGTAAATACCTTTTTATTGATGAAGTACATAAATATCCGAAAAAGGAAAAAGGGTTGGATTGGTCGCTTGAAATCAAAAATATTTATGATTCCTATCCCGCACTATTTCAAATTTATTCAGGTTCATCCATTTTGCAGCTTTATAAAGGTTTAGGTGATTTAAGCCGCCGTAAAATAAGCTATCACCTTTCGGGGTTGTCGTTCCGCGAATATCTGTTGCTCAGTGGTGAGTATAATTTTCAAGCTCAATCCCTTGATACTATCATTGAAAATCATCAGGAGATAGCTTTAAACATTATACAAAAAATTAAAATTATTCCGCACTTTCAAAATTACATTAAGTGGGGCTATTATCCCTTTTATACCGAAGGTCTTGATAATTATTACCAGCGGCTCAATGAAGTTACCAATGTTATTCTAGAAACAGATATTCCTTCGGTAACCGAAATCAATTTTGAAACATCGCTCAGGTTAAAACGCTTGCTTTCAATGTTAAGCAAAACCGTTCCTTATACTCCTAACCTGACAAAACTTTCTGATCAATTATTTATTGCCGACTACCGTACGCTATTAAAATACCTCAACTATTTGGAAAAAGCAGAGTTGGTAAAATCGTTAAGTGCCAAAGCATCAGGTAATCAAATAATGAACAAACCAGATAAATTGTACCTCGACAACACAAATTTGATGTACGCATTTTCGGAACATAACATAAATTTGGGGACGGTAAGAGAAACCATTTTATTCAACCAGCTCAAGAGCTGCCATCAACTAACTTATCCAAAAAGTGGAGATTTTTTAGTTGATGAAAAATATACCATCGAAGTTGGCGGTAAAAATAAGGTTAACAAGCAATTATTAAATATTGAACATGCTTTTATAGCTATGGATGATATAGAAACTGGATTTGCAAATCGAATACCCTTATGGTTATTTGGATTTTTATATTAAAAAATAATGCCCATTCGTGTAACTTGACTCACTTTAGCGAAAATAATGAATTGCTTTTCCATTGTTGCAATTTTATCCCGATAATTTGATACATGCATGTTCGTTTTAACCCGATATTTTTGTATGTTTGCATTCGTTTTTACCCGATAAAAAGTGTTTGCTATGATTAAACGGAATATCAAAAATGAAATAATTGAGCATCTTGATAAAAAAGAAATATCCATAATTACCGGGGCGCGGCAAGTTGGAAAAACCACCTTAATGCAAGAAATAATTTCCGAGTTGCAATCGCAAAATAAAAAGGTGCTTTTCCTAAATCTTGATATTGATTCACATGCCATCTATTTCGTTTCGCAAGACACATTAATAAAAAAAATTGAGTTAGAAATTGGAGGCTCCGGTTATGTTTTTATCGATGAAATTCAACGGGTTGAAAATGCCGGTTTGTTTTTAAAGGGTTTATACGATCGAAATCTAAACTATAAATTTATAATTACCGGATCGGGAAGCTTAGAATTAAAAGAAAAAATTCATGAATCGTTGGCCGGCAGAAAAAGGCTGTTTGAAATGGAACCGGTAACATTTACAGAGTTTATCAATTTTAAAACCAACTACAAATATACCAATCGCTTAGTCCAATTTTTTGAATTGGAAAAACAACAAACTCAGGAATTTCTGTTAGAATATTTGAATTTTGGTGGTTACCCCCGAATAGTGTCAGAAATCACCCTTTCGGAAAAAATCAAATTAATGAATGAAATATTCAACAGTTATGTACAAAAGGATTTGGTTTATCTGCTGAAAATTGAACGCCCGGAGGTATTCCAATTGTTAATTCGGATATTGGCCTCCCAAACCGGCAACATTGTAAATTATAGTGAATTGGCAAAAAACTGCGGTTTGGCGGTAGCTACCCTAAAAAGATATTTATGGTATGCCGAAAAAACATTCTGTATTAATTATGTTGCACCTTATTTTACTAATGTTTTAAAAGAGATTACCAAATCGCCAACCTACTATTTTGTTGATTTAGGGTTGCGCAATTTTGCCGTTGGACAAATGGGAAAGATAGCATTACCTGACCAAATGGGTTTTATTTTTCAGAATTTTGTGTACAACCTTTTAAAAAGCCGGGTGCAATTAAGTAATTCATCCTTGCATTTTTGGCGCACAACCGATAAAGCCGAAGTTGATTTTGTTATCAACCGATCGTCGGGCGTTTTGCCCATTGAGATAAAATATGGGGAAATAAGCAAACCAACTATTTCACGATCGTTCAGAAGTTTTATTGACAAATACAAGCCAAAGGAAGCATGGATTATTAACAGAAATTTTGAATCGGAACTAATGATAAATGAAACAAAACTAAAATTCTTAACATATTATGCGTTACCTGAATTTTAAGCAGTTAAGTCATTTTATTTAACCAAGTTAATTTAAAAACCATTAAACGCAATATGGATGCATTAATTAGCCATATGTAATTGTTACACAAATCACAAGAAAAGATACAAAAGGTTCCGCAAGTATTTAAGTCCCAGTTGTTTTATCAAATAAATTTAGAACAAGCAAGAAAACTCTGAAAACAATCGGATTTGGAAGGGTTCCAAAATAAACGTTTCTTCATTTGCCACCTCGGCCAAGTTGATTAACTTTGCTTAAAATCAGAAATTGACCATGGATATAAAACAATTTTCGCCGCACCTGTTTTGGGATGTCAATATAGATGATATTGATATTGAAAAGAATAAAATATGGCTGATTGGCAGGGTACTTGATTATGGAGTATGGAATGATTGGAAACTTATTTCAAATTATTTTACAAAACAGGAAATTAAGGAGGCGGCATTAAAAATCAGGTGCATGTCGTCTAAATCCCTGAATTTTATATCGTTATATACTAAAACAGCAATTAATGAATTCCGATGTTATACCGAAAGACAGTTGAACCCCTCACACTGGAACTCCTGATTAAAATTCAACGTTTCCCGCAATTCGAAGCGTTCCGGTTGGTTGGTGGAACAGCTCTGTCTTTTCAGAGTACCGATTAAATAGTTAAACTTTATTAATACCAAAAAATAATTTAGTTATGGAAATAACCCCTAAAAGCACCAAAAATGAGATACTGGCAGCGTACGAAGAGATGCTGAAAAAAGTACAGGAGATGAAATCGGATGCACCCAAGCAACAGCAAACCGAACAAAAAAAAGAAGAAACCATTAAAAAAGCTTCGGCCTTAACCACCGATTCAATAATCAACAATTTGGCAAGCTTGAAGGTACAGATTTCAAAGGAACTCGATGCCCTGGGTGAACAGTTGGTAGCTGAGCAACAAAAACTAGAAACCGTTCAACAGGCCATCGGCCTCGAAAACAAAAACCTCGAAGAATTATATCAGATAAGTGCCAACACCGATTCCCTGGTAACTATTTTAATGGCACAAAAAGAAAAGAAAGAGGTTTTTGAGCGGGAGATGAATGCCAAAACAGAGGCATTTGAAAGCTCCATGGCTCAACAAAAAGAACTATTTGAAACAGAGATAAAAACCTTAAAAGAGCAACGAAATACTGAAAAAACATTATGGGAGAATCAGCAAAAAGAGCTGAAATCCGAAACAGACAAAAAACGCATCCGCGAAGAGGAGGAATATACTTACACCCTCAACCTGGAGCGTAAAAAAGAGGCGGATGCCTATTTGGAAAAGAAATTATTGCTGGACAAAGAACTTAAAGAAAAACAAGCCACCTTTGAAAAAGAGATTTCGGAGCGAGAGCAACTTGTAAGAGATGCAGAAACCGAATTGAGAGATTTGCGGGTTAAAGTGGATAAATTCCCCACTGAATTGCAAAAAGCCATTGCCGAAACCGAAAAGAAGGCGATAGAAAAACTCACCATTCAGTTCGATTTTGAAAAACAGCTTACCGACAAACAAAATGAAGGCGAAACAAAACTTAAAGAACAGACCATTGAAACCCTACGGCAAAAATTGAAAGAGCAAGAGGCGTTTATAAAGGAACTTTCCGATAAAGCCAATCTAGCCGACAAAAACGTTAAAGATATTGCCATTAAAGCCATTGAAAGTTCCGGTAAAATGCAGGTTTATGAAAAAGTAGTCGATTCCAATAGCCGCTCATAGGAGAAACGGATGCAAAATAAATTGGTTATCGTTGATTACGGAATGGGAAACTTACTCTCGGTGCGTAAAAAGCTGCTCCGGCTAAATGCCGAAGTGGTTGTTTCATCGAACCCTGCTGATATTCTAAATGCTGATAAAATTATTTTACCGGGGGTGGGACATTTTAAAAAGGCCATAGAAACCCTGAAAACCCTCCGCTTAATTGATGCGCTGAATGAGTCCGTCCTGGTTAAACAAAAACCCATCCTAGGTATTTGTTTAGGGATGCAACTTTTGGCAAATTCAAGTGAAGAGGGAAATGTTTATGGAATGGGCTGGATAGATGCCGAAGTTGTCCGTTTTAAAGTAAAAGATACCGTTAAAAGCAAAGTTCCCCACATGGGGTGGAACCAAATAATAAAATCAAAAGAAAGCTTGTTAATGAAAGGCATTCCCGACTTATCGGAATTCTATTTTGTTCATTCATACCATCTGTTGCTGAATGAACGGGAAGATTTACTGAATGAAACAGAATATGAATATCGTTTTTGTTCGGCGGTTGAAAAGAACAACATTTTTGGGGTGCAATACCATCCCGAAAAAAGCCACGATGTAGGGGAATTACTGCTGAAAAACTTTGTTGATCTTTAAGTAATTGGTAATTAGTGATTGGTATTTAGTAAAATGAAAGTGATATATACTTTATGTAAGCATTATGGTAAAAACGCATAAAGATTTGGACGTTTATAAATTAAGTATTGAATTGGTAGCTGATATATATCAAGCTACCAACAGGTTTCCTAAAGAGGAACTATTTGGTTTGACCGCTCATGTTAGTAAATCTGCTGTTTCAATACCTTCAAATATTGCCGAAGGTTCTGCTAGAAATCATAAAAAAGAATTTATTCAATTTTTATATATTTCATTGGGTTCCGCTGCTGAGTTAGATACCCAATTATTGATTTCTTTAAACCTTCGATTTATGGATCAAAAGGATTATCAGCGATTGATAGATAAACTTACTAGCATATCAAAAATGCTTATGGGGCTTATTAACCCGCTTTATTCATACCTGAGCACAGCGAAAGGTGTGAATGTGCGA
>DYQV01000183.1 GCA_020719105.1 Rikenella microfusus | reverse complement strand
TGGTGGTTTTTTCCGTCCCGAAACCAAGCAATTAACAACAGCCGCCGAAAACCAGCTTTGCCCCACCAGCGCCATCAAACGGAAATTTGTTGAGGAACCTTTTTTTGAATACGAAATCATCGAAGACCTGTGCATCGGCTGCGGGAAATGCGTGAAAGGCTGCGAAGCTTTTGGCAACGGCTCACTTCAGTTACAGGTGAGTCACAATCTTTGCAAAAACTGCAACCAGTGCGCGATTGCTAGGGTTTGTCCGGCCGATGCATTCAGCCGCGTCCCCATAAAAAGCCCGTATTTGTTCAAAGGTTTTGGCAACAAAAAACTTGTAAAACCAGCGGAGGATAACGAATGAAGAAGATAGTCCTGCTGCTTTTGCTGTTTTTTGCCCTGGCATTTTTGTCGGAGCCTGCATTTTCACAACGATTTCCCAAGCCTGAGTTTGAAAATGGCCACCAGCAACCACCAACATTAACCCCGGCGCCCAGGGCCGCATTGATGCAGTGGTTTGATGTTTTTGTGCTGCTGGCAAGTCTTTCGGTGGCAAGCTGGCTGGTGATTAAAAAGCGTTCCCGCAGAGGCGTCTTCTGGCTTTCAGTTTTTTCACTGGCTTATTTTGGTTTTTACCGCGAGGGATGCATTTGCCCGGTCGGCTCGGTTCAAAACGTTGTCCTGGCCATGTTTCATCCCGGTTATGTCATTCCGGCAACCATTGTCCTGTTTTTTGCTCTGCCATTGATTTTTACCTTGTTTTTTGGCCGCACCTTTTGTGCAGGCGTTTGTCCGCTTGGCGCGATGCAGGACCTGGTACTTTACAAGCCGGTAAACCTGAAACCCTGGTTACAAAAGGCGCTCGGACTGATTCCGTACATTTATCTCGGCCTCGCCATTTTGTACGCCGCCACCGCCACCGATTTCATTATTTGCCGCTACGACCCGTTTGTTGGCTTTTTCAGGTTTGATGCCACTTTTAGCATGTTTTTCCTTGGCGGGATTTTTATGCTGATGAGCCTTTTCATTGGGCGGCCCTATTGCCGGTTTCTTTGCCCTTACGGTGTTTTGCTCAATCTCACAAGCCGGGTTTCCCGAAAACACCTTACCATCACACCCGCAAAGTGCATCCAATGCCGGCTTTGCGAAGATTCGTGCCCGTTTGGAGCCATCGAAGTACCTTCGCCGGTAAAGCCAGCCGAAAAACGCGAAACTACGGTGCACCGTTTTCTGCTTCTTGCCATAATTATTCCCTTGTTGGTTTTTGCCGGAGGCTTTACCGGAAGCAGGATTCATGAAAAACTGGCATCTGTTCATCCAAAAGTCAGGCTTGCTGATGAACTTTTAAATCCTTCAAAAGCAGTTACCGATGTAATGAAAGTTGATCTCGATGCTTTTAAAACTTCAGGGAAACCTGTTAAAGAATTATATGCCGAAGTTGCCGTTATTTTACATGATTTTTATGTTGGAGGCTGGATTTTGGGAGGTTTTCTGGGCCTGGTCTTTGGACTGAGCCTGGCTAACTTATCAAAATTCAAATACCAGCCCGATTACATCACCAACAAAGGAACTTGCTTTAGTTGTGCACGTTGCGTGGAATATTGCCCGGTAAAGGAGGAGATTATTAACTAAAAATGTTGTTGAATTTAATAAAATTTATGAATCTCATTTAACAAATTGAAAAACTATTCAGACATAAAGCTTGCTCTTGTTTATAATCATTTATTATATCGAGTTTAAAGACAAAAAATAGCAACATAATTAATATTTTGAAATATTCTTGCAAATTTTAATTTTTGCTTTATCTTTGCGACTACAAACATTTAAAGAAACATAGAAACGATGTTAATAGAATTCAGCATAGAGAATTTTCTTTCTTTTAAGGACTTAACTACCCTTTCGATGGTAGCTTCAAAGTCTTTCAAAGAACACAAAGACAGTCACTTAATTAATACTAACAGTAAATTAACCCTTCTTAAGTCGGCGATAATTTACGGTAACAATGCAAGTGGAAAAAGCAATCTGTTAGAAGCAATGGGCTTTATGAAGGCAACAGTTTTAAATTCATTCAGAGATGCTTTAATGGAAAACAATGAAAGGAAGTTTCCTTTAGAGAAATTTGCTCTAAATACAAAAACAGAAAAGGAAACTAGCTTTTTTGAAATTTCCTTCATTCATAATGCAACCAAATATCGTTATGGTTTTGAAATAGACTATGAGAAAATCGTTGCTGAATGGCTATTTCATACAACATCAAAAGAAGTTTATCTTTTCAAAAGGGATTTACAAAAAATTGAAATAAACAAAACTACATTTAAAGAGGCCATTGGAAAAGAGGAAGACGTAAAAGAAAATGTTCTTTTTCTTTCGTTACTTGCTACGCTTGGAAAAGAAACTTCATCAAGCGTTGTTGATTGGTTTAAGCAATTCAACTTTATTAATGGTACACATGACCGCGGACATAAGCGTTACACGATTGACAAACTTAAATCAGATAAATTATTCTTCAACTGGGTATTACATTTCATTAAATATCTCGAAATATCAAATCTTTCGACAACTGAAGAGGATGTTAATGAAATTGATTTTGAAACGCTTAGAGAAAAAGAGAAGGATGAAGAAATTATCAATCTTCTAACAAGTATTCAAAAAATAACATCAAAACAACCAAAACGAGACCTGCTTATTACCTACCATCGAAAGTATGATGAAAATAATATTTTGGTTGAAACTGTTGCTTTCAACTTTGATAAACAAGAATCCGAAGGAACTAAGAAACTTCTTTATTTACTTGGTCCATGGTATGATACTTTGCAAAATGGCAAAGTTCTGGTTATTGACGAACTTGATTCCCGATTACACAGTCATTTGACTCTAAGATTAATTGACTTTTTCTATAGTTTCAATAAAAGCAATGCACAATTAATTTGTGCTGTTCATGATATTTCATTATTAAACAAGGAAACATTTAGAAGAGACCAAATTTGGTTTGTAGAAAAAAACCAATTTGGCGCCTCCGAATTAGTTTCACTCGGTGATTTTAAAACCGATACTGTTAGAAACAAATCTGCTTTTAATAAAAACTATCTTGAAGGGAAATATGGAGCAATTCCCTATTTTGAATTAGATGAAAAATTAAATGAACTTTTATATGCGAAAAGGGAAGCAGAACAAGTTTAAAGAAAGGAGTGTTGCTTCCTACAAAAGAGAAGTCAAAAGCATTGATACAAGGCAAGGGAAAAAAGACCCTCTAATTGTTTTAAGTTTCCGAGATTTTGACAGAAATCAAGGTCAGAGTTTTGAAGAATGGGAACATGAAAACTTGTTGGCTTTGGCAATTACAAAATTAAGAGAAATTTGTCAGCTTACCGTTGGACAAGCCACTGCCCAGCAAACGATTAAGCAATACACTAAAACAGGTTTTCCGCCTGATTCCGGATTTGTTCACCCAAAACATGTTTTACCAGACGTAACTTGGTGTTCGATGCATATTCAAGGAAAAGAATGTGTAATTGGTTATTTCGATGATAATATCTTTTATGTGGTATTTCTCGACAAAAACCATGAATTTTGGAAAACAAAAAAGAAAAATACCTGAAACAAATTGTATTCTTTGTGATTAGGAAGATGCTTGTAAAAGAAAGACTTACTGACAATAATTGTGCATTTTTATAAAAATAAATGCTTTGGCTACGAGTAAAATTTCAAACAAAATATTCTTATCTTAACCAGGTTCAGGATATTGCCAATACAAATTAATGGATTATAAAACACATTGTTAGATTTTACGATGAATAAAAAGCCAATAAACCCAAATCTCAAATTGTGGAAAGGAATAGCCCTTTTTGCAGGCATTTTTTCATTCATCATCTGCTTTTTAATCATCGCCAATTTTGTGCAAATCAACAGGATTGACCCGGTAAACGTGGAAACCGTCAATGCGCTTGTGCAGCGGCTTCACGAAAACCCCGAAGACCTGGCACTCCGTGAGCAAATCCGCGAACTCGACCTTTTGGCACGGAAAGCCTATTTTACAACCCAATGGCAAATTCGCACAGGAGGCTATTTGCTGGTTGCAGGAATTGCGCTTTTAATATTGTCGTTACAAATGATTATTTCGGCAAGGCCAAAAAATCCCGTCCCTTCAGCGCTGGTCCCAGAAAATTATCTTTTTACCCAGAAGAATGCCCGAAAATGGATTACCGCAGGTGGAATTTCGCTGGTTGCCGTTGCACTCTTGCTGGCTTTTCTTACCCATAGTAAGTTGGGAAATAATTTATCCGACGTATCAAATTCAAATCAAATAACCGAAAATCAGGAGGCTGTCGAAATTCCTATCGCTGAGATTTCTGATTCGACAAATGTTGCTCAAACTGGAAATGAAGTTTCGGTTTTAGAAAATCAAAAAATGACCACTGCTCAGGATTCATCACAAAACACGGTTAAAACCCAGGCTCCGGAAGATATTCCAGCCGAAAAGCCAGTCAGTATTTCAAAAGTTGATGGTTTTCCTTCGGATGATGAATTCCGGCAAAATTTCCCGTTTTTCAGGGGGTTTAACGGACTTGGAATCGCCTATCAGATAGATATTCCAACCGATTGGGATGGAGCAGAAGGCCGCAATATTCTCTGGAAAATTAAAATTCCTTTGCCTGGCTTTAATTCACCAATCGTTTGGGGCGACAGAGTTTTTCTGACCGGTGCCAGCAATAATAAGAAAGAGATTTATTGCATCGAAGCAAGTTCAGGGAAAATCCTTTGGACTGCCGAAGTTAAAGATATTCCCGGTTCGCCCGGAACATCGCCAAAAGTTACCGATGATACCGGCCACGCTGCCCCTGGCATGGCCACCGACGGGCAGCGCGTTTATGCCATTTTTTCGAATGGCGATATCATCGCGCTCGACTTTGCGGGAAACCGTGTTTGGGCGAAAAACCTGGGCGTCCCGAAAAATCATTACGGCCATTCTTCTTCATTAATCACCTTTAAAAATAAGTTGATTGTACAGTACGACCAAGGCGCTGGAGGACAAGTCATGGCTTTGTCGGTCTCAACCGGCGAAATTTTGTGGAACACACCACGAAAAGTTAAAATTTCGTGGGCATCGCCAATCCTGATTTCCAAGGCAGGCCGAACCGAAATCGTCCTGGTTGCCGACCCGAATGTTGCCGGTTACGACCCCGAAACCGGGGCTGAATTATGGTCAATCAAAGGTGTTATCGGTGAGGTTGGACCTTCGGCAGGTTTCGCTGATGGCGTGGTTTTCGTAACCAACGAATATTCAAAATTAATGGCCATCAAAGTTGGCGAAAAGCCCGAGGTTTTGTGGGAAAGTGATGAATTTCTTTCGGATGTTCCAAGCCCTGTGGCCACCAAAGATTTGTTATTTTTGGTCACAAGTTACGGTGCTGTTGCCTGTTATGATGCCAAAACCGGCGATATTTTCTGGGAACATGAGTTCGACCAGGGTTTTTATTCGTCGCCAATGCTTGTCGAAAACCGCGTTTATCTCATCAATAAACAAGGCGTGACCCACATTTTTAAAGCCGATAAAACATTTGAACTCATTGCCGAACCCAAATTGGGCGAAAAATCAGTTTGTACGCCGGCATTTTCGAACGGACGAATTTTTCTCAGAACAGAAACCAGCCTGTTTTGCATCGGTTCGTAAATGCGGTTGGAAAAGTT
>DYQV01000182.1:2200-5711 GCA_020719105.1 Rikenella microfusus | reverse complement strand
TTAACAGGATTGAAGGTTTTGAGAACATTCTAGCGATTGGAGATATTGCTTTCCAGACAGAAGAAAAATATCCCAATGGTCATCCCCAGGTTGCTCAGGTAGCAATTCAGCAAGCCAAAAACCTTGCAATTAATTTCCAAAAAGGATTTTTACGGCCATTCAAATATAAAGACAAAGGAAGCCTGGCTACTGTTGGCCGGAACATGGCGGTTGCCGATCTGCCCGGGTTCCGGTTTTCCGGTTTTTTTGCATGGATGCTCTGGCTCTTTGTCCATCTAATGTCGATAGTAGGTGTGAAAAACCGGATATTTATTTTCATTAATTGGGCGCAGAGTTACATAGCCCGCGACCAGTCGCTTCGGGTAATGATAAAACCATATCCCGATAAAAGGACACTATAAAAACATGATTAAGTATCTCATAAGATAAATAGTCGAACGCGAAAAGCCCTACAAATTTTTAATTCTTTGTCCTTTTGCTTGACCAAAAGGACCAAAAGTCAAGCGAAATTTCCGAATTTAGATAATTCAATAAGTTCTTCGATTATGCTTCTCCGATAAAGAGCAGCAATTGTTTTCAATTGATATAACTACTATTCAGGAATTATCCAAATTCCACGCCAAATTTCGCCAGCCCACCGCACCGGTACTGTTTAACTTAATATAAAAGTTTAAAAATTAGCAATTTCAAAATATGTAATTCAAAATTGGACACCAAAGCGGGTTATTGCCACTGTCTTTTGCTATGGAAGCCCTGTGGGTGGGCCGTCCACAACAGGCTGGAATGGGCTATTTCATGTCCTCTTGCCTTGGCCTTGCGGGTAAAATGAAATAGCTCATTCGGTGTTGTGGTGGGTTTTTTGGTTCTTTTTGTGCGGTAGTCAAAAAGAACAAAGAAAAAAATACATTTAAACACAAAATTCATCCAATTGTTGTGCTACAACTTTATACACCTCCTCCAACTTTATGTAGAATGAAAATTAAGTTGATTCTACCAGATAATTCATCGAATAAGCAAAAACCTGACAGATTAAATGAGGTGAAAAATACGCCTGACAACTTTCATGTGCAAGATATTCAATATATTAACTTACGTAAAACCACTTTTTCTCACTTGACTAATTAAAATTCAATTGTGATAATTGATATTCTTTTTTCAATAAAATATTTGGTTATTTCCTCGTAATTTTCAGATTTGGCAAAACCCAGCAAAAAACCGCCACCACCGGAACCGCAAAGTTTTATGGAAAGTGAACCATTGAATTGATTTAATGCCTCTTGCAAGGATTTGTTTATTAGGAACATTTCTTTTAAAACAGTTTGCTGAAGGATTGTCAATTCATCAATCATGGCAAATGATGTAGTATTGGTAATAAAAGCTTCAATTATCTGGTCGGTCAATGCCGCCATTTTGACTATTTCCGATTTTAATGAGGGGTTATGTAATTTGTTTTGAAAAATCGGAACTAAGTCACCGGTGGTTGCTGGCAATCCAGTATCAATGAGAAATATTTTAATATCATTGGGCAACTTCACCGGCTGTTTGAAAACCATTCCTTCTTTTACCAATACAGGTTCATTTAAATACGATACCAATGGGTCTATACCAGAGCTGGTGCCATGAAAGTAGGATTCCATCAACGATAAATCAGCTTTAAGCTCTTCCAAACTAATTGTGGGATTTTTTTTATATTCCGTTGAGTTAATAAAATATTGGCTATAAACGGCAGCGGTTAATGCACCGGAACTACCAACACCGTAACCTTTTGGGATATTGGAATCAAAAAATAAACCCTTTATCGAATCAGATAATAATATTTGCTTATTTGGTAACTGATTGAACCCTTTTTGCTCGGATAAATAGATGAACCACTTTTTGATAGATTGATTGGATTCAATTTTATTCGGGTTGGGAATATCATCATCTGTAGGCATAACCAACCGACCTGAAAAATTGGAAAATGGAATGGCCAAAGCATTACTTCCAGCTAAAATGGTATATTCACCAAAAAATAAGACTTTACTATTAAATGAATTCATTGTTCTAATTTTGCTTCATAGTTAATTGATATTTCTTATTGGATGCCAGTTAAAAGCATGGCTGTTGAATCAAAGTTTTTTCTTTTTAAGTATAATTGAATGAACCAATATTACAATGGGAATTGCCAATTGTTTATACACAACTTTAAACTTATATTAATTTAAACCAACTTATTCAAAATGGGAAAAGAAATAACAACCTTTTGGCTTATTAAATATTGGAATAGCAAATTCATTCATTATCATAACAAAGAAAACTTTTTTAACTTTGGTAAAAGTTTATCAATTAACTAAATCTTCAATATTGAATAATCCATTGAATCAACTCGACGAAATATTATACCAAGATCTACGTCCTTGGCTTGATAAGAATAAACCAAATGAAAAATTTGTGCCGCTTATTTCAAAAGTTAAACCAGTAAATTCAGATTTTAATGAATTGTATGAGTTTGATTTTTACCGCCCTTTTAACCCAAAACTAGAATACTACCAAAAGTTAATTATATGTGAGTCAAATAAATATTGCAACTTTACTGTAGCGCTTATAAATGAAGATGATAATGCCTTGCGTCAGAAATACTGGTACGACGATACAATGAATAAACAGCTTCCGCAGCGATTCACGGATATAGTTTCCATTATTAAAGAAAGATTTTATTTTGCACACATCATAAATCCGCGTAATTCAAATTTTGAAGGAGACCCCGACAAAAAAGCGGAAACCTTTATAATTCAGTTTTTAAAAGTAGCTTTAGTTAAGATTTACCTAGAGATTCAGGAAGTATATAAACATTTGAATAGCGGTTTTTTGTTAACCGAACGCGATATTTACGATCGGTATCTGAATCAGGCTTTGCCTGAAAATACTTTTTTAAAAAGAAAGGAACCGCTGGTGGACATAATTCCAGAGACAGCAGCGGTAACTATTCCGAAAATCAAATCGGATGGGGTATCGTACGATTCATTGACCTATAAAAATTATAATACCCGCATCGATGATTTAACCAATTTATTTAGTAGCCTCAAAAAGAACAATTTTATTGCAAAAGAAACTTCCATGGGAAATTTTAAAAGAGCTTTTTCTGGGAAAGAGCTTTTAAATCCCATTGTTTGGTCGGGAAGTGAGAATGAATTTGCTTATTTTGTAACTTTACTATCCACAGAATATAATTTGCTGGAGCCCTTGAAACGGAATCTTTGGAAAGTAGCTTGTAAGTGTTTTATTAAGTTTGATGGTTCGCAATTCGACCACAAAAAGATAAAAGAAGATATTACACCCCAGCCAACATTTAGATTGCTGGAGGAAGCAGTTGAATTGATTAAGTAAAATTGTTTGAATAGCTTACTTTACATAAATATAATATTTTAAGGCGAGAAACATGAAAAAACTGGTGTACTATTTTTATCCCAATACAAAGGTTTCCTATTTCGATAAGTTGAAAACACTGTTTTTTATTAATCTCAATTTTTTC
>DYQV01000182.1:0-2100 GCA_020719105.1 Rikenella microfusus | reverse complement strand
GGTATTACAGTTATTATTTTTTACGCCAATAAATTTACCCAACTTACGATTGAAAAGGCTAATAAAGAAATAAAATATCGGAAAATCCAAAATCATGAGTTACTTGCCTCGGAGGAGGAAATTAGAGCAGCTAATGAAGAGTTAGTGGCCACCACCGATGCATTAGTTGAAAGCAATAATGACCTAATAGAGGCCATCGAAAAAGCAAAGGAAAGTGACCGACTTAAAACCGAGTTTTTAAACAACATGTCGCACGAGGTTCGCACGCCAATGAATGGAATAATGGGTTTTTCTCAGCTTTTGGGAATATCAGATTTGGAAAAACAAACACAAACAGAATTTATTGAAATCATTCAAAAAAGCAGCAATCAATTATTAACAATAATTGATAATATAATTGAAATTTCAAAATTAGGGGCCGGACAAGTAAAAGTAATTGAAAAAGAAGTTAACATAAATAAAATGCTATTGGATCTTTTTTCTGTTTTTAACTTACAGGCGAAAGAGAAAAACATTGTTTTGCTATTAAACAATTCGTATCGCGATTATAACGAATATTTATTGATTGATGAGTTAAAACTGTATAAAATTCTAAGCAATTTATTGGAAAATGCCATCAAGTTTACTGAAATAGGTTCCGTTGAATTTGGATATGCTATTTTAAAGACGAATCACGGATTAAAATCAGATTCTGAAGCCATTCAATTTTATGTGAAAGATACCGGCATAGGTATTGAACTAGAAAAACAAAATAAAATATTCGAAAAATTTACTCAGGCGGAATCGAATTTATCCCGACAATTTGGAGGTTTGGGTTTGGGCTTATCAATTGCTAGCGAAAACGCTTTGTTAATGGGTGGAATTATCGGTTTAAATTCAGAAAGGGGGATGGGTTCTACCTTTACATTAACAATTCCCTACAAATCTACCAATGGTTTAATTTGTGTGGATCAATGATTGCTTAGAACCCAATATTATGACCTATCAGTTATAAGTTGATAACAGCCAATGTGGCGATTGAAGCTACTATGTCAATCTTACGGGTCCTAATCCAACTTTATCATCAATCCATTGCTTCTGGACACAGTAAGGCAATAATTCACTTTCAATAAATGATTTCACAAGTTTGACATCTTTATCAGGATAAATGAAATGTACATTAGCTCCGGCATCCAAAGTAAAGCAGACTGGTAATCCTGTTTGTAACCTAAAATCTCTAATTTTATTAATTATAGATAATGTCTGAGGTTCCATCAGAAGAAAGGATGGATTACTGGTCATCATCATAGCATGCAGCGAAAGTGCCTCTAATTCAGTGAGTAATGCAAAATCCTGTTGTTCCCCTTTTTTCATTACCTCAAGCATTAATTCCATGTTTTTGAACGATTCTGTGAATTTGGAATCGGCAAACGGGTGGCTTTCCATCAATTGATGGCCTACCGTACTGGAAACCTTTTTTTCTTTGTTGGTAACTAAAAGAATGGCATCGCCATACGTTTTGAAAACAGGATGAATCAAATCGTTTATATCCATGGCATATTCATTGGAAAAGAGACTGTTATCTGGTGTGGCTCCCCAGACGGAGTACCCACCATAAACACTGCGTGCAGCACTTCCCGATCCTAACCGGGCAATGAAAGAAGCTTTCTGCTGAAAATCGCTAAAATGGGTAATTTGCCCCAATAATTTATGTTCAATGGATACCAATCCCAATGCCAATGCACTCATTGAACTTGCGGAACTAGCTATTCCAGAGGAATGAGGAAAACTATTGTAACTGTCTATTTCTAAGCGCAATCCCTTTAGCGAAGGAATATATTCTGAAATTGAATTAACGAACTTCGCTATGCGGTCTTCAAAATGTTTGTTTTTATGCCCTTCAAATGTGAGCGAAACATCAACTTTGTTTGAATCGGTGCCTCCTGAAAAAATAATTGTTGTTTCGGTAAATGCTTTGTCAAGCGAAAAACTCAACGATGGATTCATGGGCAGTTGGTTCCCTTTTTTCCCCCAGTATTTAATCAATGCTATATTTGATGGACTACGCCAGGTTGTTTGGTTCATTTTTTTTACTTTTGGTTATTGGTTATTAGTATCTCA
>DYQV01000721.1 GCA_020719105.1 Rikenella microfusus | reverse complement strand
GAAGCCATCGGGCAAAACCCCAAGGTTCTAAAGTCGGGCGAACAGACTGCAGAATATTATAAGGAACTATGGAAAACCATTTCATCGGGCAAAGAGTGGCAAGGCGAATTCCATAATAAGAAAAAGGATGGTACACTTTATTGGGAATCGGCTCTAATTTCTCCAGTGCTCGACACTTTTGGCAAAATTATCCATTACGTAGCCGTAAAAGAAGACATAACTGAAAAGAAAGAAACCGAAAACAAAATATTAAGTGCCATTATTGAGGGTGAAGAGCGCGAACGGAACCGATTTTCGCGCGAACTGCACGATGGATTGGGTCCGCTCCTATCAAGCATCAAACTCTATTTTCAATGGATTTCCAAAATGGAAGACCCAGAAAAAAAACAATTTTTAACAGGAAAAGGAAACCACAGTATCGATGAAGCCATTCTTACCTTACGCGAAATATCGAACAATTTAAGCCCACAATCGCTCAATACGTTTGGACTGGTTTTAGCCTTGAAGAATTATGTTGAAGGATTGAATCAGTTAAACATCCATATCGGCTTAACCTCGAATTTCGAAAAAAGGTTCAAGGCAACTATTGAAATTGCTTTGTATCGAATTGCCCTCGAGTTAGTTAACAATTGCCTGAAACATGCCGAAGCAACAGAAATAAAAATAGGGTTGCACTATATAGAATTAATCAACTTAATCCGTCTTACTTACAAAGACAATGGTAAAGGATTTAATTTAGAAACTCAAACGGGTAAAACCAAAGGAAGGGGAATTCTAAATATCCAATACCGGGTTAATAGTTTAAATGGAAAAATGAAAATGAAAAGCTCGCCCGGAAATGGAATGGAAGTAACCATAGAAGTGCCCGTGGTAATTGAAAACTAAATGCAATGAATAAATAGTGTCGTGTTAATCAAATAATGTAGTGTTATGTCTATTTTGGCGGATAAATATTGCATCTTCCCCCTCTCCCTTCGTTCCGATATTAATCGGAATCCCCCGAGGGAGAACTTGCTCCGATTGAGCGAACAAGTATTCCCCTGGGGGAAGTGCCGATAGGCGAATGGGGAATAAAATTCCTAAATATCCTACAATCTATCAGAAACTCTATTTTGCATAAAGAAAACTTCAGAGGCTGTCTAAAAAGAATAGTTTACCACAAAGAACACAAAGGAAACACAGAGAACACCAAGTTTAAAATTTTGATAACTAAAACTTTGCGGTCTTT
>DYQV01000181.1 GCA_020719105.1 Rikenella microfusus | reverse complement strand
CTATATTTATTTTGCCTAAAGTTTAATCTATTTTGTACCAATAAAATTTTCAAGAGTCATCATCAAATCCTGCTTAATTATTTTGTTCAGTAACCCTCTATCTATCTTTTCATGACCATGATCTGGAATAACAGTGGTACGTCCATCTTTATGTTGAAAGAATTTATGACTACCTTTCTGCCTTTTTAATTCAAAACCAAGAATGAGTATTATTTTTATAAGCTCTTTGGCAGTAAGCAATGGTAACTTCGACATAATTAGACAGAGATTTGTTGTAAACTTACAAATGTAATTGATGGCTTATAACGTTTATTTTCATCAAGATACAATTCAATAGCCTCTTTTGTCCTAATAAAAAGATCATCGTAAGTTTTTGCTTGAGTATGGCAACCAGGCAATTCAATAACCGATGATATAAGATATCCATCGATGCCCTGCTCTACAATAATATTAAATGTTTTCTTCATTGAATGTTTTATATTAATATAATAACTTAAAATCAAACTATTTATGCGACTTTATTTTTAGTTCAATGTTGTTTTTAACCATATTAGCCAAAGTTTCATAAGAATGATCCTGTGGATCAATCGGATTCAGGAAATTAACCCGAACCGGTGCAAATATCCTTGGAAATATCCTTCCCGAAGGCAGTGCATAATGGGCTCCACTTATTGCAACAGGAATAACCGGTACACTTAATTCTTTGCTCAAAATGGCAAAAGTCTTTTTGAATTCACCCAAATTACCATCTTTTGAACGGGTTCCTTCAGGGAAAATAATCACTTTGCGTCCCATCTTGAGTATTTCGGCCAATTTTTGAATGGACTCCTTCAAATCTTTATTTACATCCATTACAACTACATTATTACGATGTGCCCAAAACCTGAGAAACCAATTGTTTACATGTTTCTTTTTTGCATAAAAATAGGTTGTCTTCATGGTTTTGTTTCGTATCAATGACGAAACAAACAACCCATCGAAAAAACTTTGATGGTTGGGAGCAATGATACAAGGACCGTCAGGGATATTCTCGGTTCCATCGCCTTTAAACCTAAAATACATTTTAAAAAATACTTTCGATGAAGTATTAATCAACGATTGTGTAAACCAGGCTTTTGGCAGTTTAAAATGTATTTTTTCCTTAACAATAGCCGACCAATCGATATTTTCTACTTTATGCTTTAGTTTATTGTCGGAAATAAAATCAACCAATTTACGGATGGAAGGAAATTTCAACAATTTATCTTCGTCAATTTTAATTCCAAAAGTATTATCAATAAAATCAATCAAACTCAATTTTCCTAATGAATCAAGGGCAATATCAAATTCCAAATGATCGTCGGGGAACACTTCGGAACTGGTTTGACTTTCAATAAATAACTTAATAGTTTTGTATTCTTCAGAATCGGGTTCATGACTATTTTTTTTGTCTCTTTTAGGTTGTTCCAGCAGCTCAGCAAGTTTAAAACGTTGGATTTTCCCTAACCGGGTCCTAGGAATATCCGTTTTTACTAAGGTAAACTGCATCACCCTTTTGTATGAACTTACCGATTGATTGTATTGTGGAAATACTTTTTCTTTAAAAAATTGAATGGGATCTTTAACTTCTTCATTCGATAATTCGTTATAATCGGGAACTATTATTGCATGCAATAAGTTATTGTGTAAAAACACAGCCGCCTCACTTATAAAAGGCGATGTTTTTTCCAATTTATCTTCAACCTCAACCGGGTTTATATTTTTACCATTCGATAATACAATAATTTCCTTTTTCCGACCGGTAATATAAAGAAAACCCTCTTTATCAAGATACCCTAAATCACCCGTATGGAGCCAACCATTAATAACAATCTGGGCAGTTTCCTCCGGACGATTATAATAACCCTGCATAACGTTGGCTCCCCTGACTACAATTTCATCGTTCCGTATTTCAACATCAATTCCATCAAGAACCTGACCTGGTGTGCCAATTCTGGCTTTCTCTGGACGATTAAAAGTAATCATGGGTGCAGTTTCAGTCATTCCATACCCTTCTAATACCGTAAATCCAATGTTGGTAAAAAAAGAACCTACTTCAGGACTTAAAGCAGCTCCACCTGAAACCATAATTTCCAGATGTCCACCAAAACCAATATGCACCTTTTTAAAAATTTTCTTTGAGAATTTTTGATTTTTTAATTTCGATAAAATCGCATAAAAAACCCTACCGGCCATGCTAGCAAATACTTTGGCCTTTAAACCTTTATAAATTACTTCGTACAAACGAGGTACTCCTATCATTATAGCAACTTGATTCTTTTTAAGTGTCTCCAACAAATCAGACGACTGCATGGAAGGCGACATTACCATGGTTGCTCCAACATTCAGAGGCGCTATCATGGTACCTAATAACGGAAGAATATGATGTAACGGTAAAAGCATTAATACTTGTCGGTCAACTGTAAAAATTTTCACATCTTTAGTTACCCCTTTTAGGTTTACCAAAAGGTTATTAAATGAAAGCATAACTCCTTTCGGATCGCCGGTGGTACCTGAGGTATAAATGATAACAGCAGTTTTCTCATTATCATCGGGGATATTCCATTGCGAAATTTCAGAAGCTGGCTCTAACGTCAGTTCATCGAAATTGAAAACCGAGGGAGTATATTTTAATTTCTGACTGGCTGCCTTTATTTCCTTGCTTTTTAAGGTTGAAGTAAAGACCACTTCCGGTTGGCAATCGTTTAGAATATAGGTAACATCTTCTTCTGTTGCCATATAATCAATGGTAACCACAACGCAGTTATTATACCAACCTGCATAAAATGCTTGAATCCATTCGGTTCTATTTTCACTGTAAATTGCGATTTTCCGAAAATCTTTACCACTAAATAAAGCAGCAAACTGATTTATTTTAATTGACAATTCACGGTATGTCAGCTTATTATCTTTTGTAATAAGCGCCACCTTTTCAAGGTTTGAAAAATTTATCATGCTATAATTATTAAATACCCTTTTTGTTATAAAACACTAATATAGTTATTTTATCAAGAATCACAATTTGCAAAAACTATGCCTTAAAAAAATATAACCATTTTTTGAAGTTAATTAATTCATTTATAACTGGTTAAATAATTCATAACTTTTGTCAACGCTAACAGCATAAGCAGATGTAACGTGTAAAAATGTTCTTATATTTGCAAAAAAAGGGAATATGGAAAATCAAAAAAAAGATAATTTAGCTAAACTTCTGGAACAAAAAGATAATACAAGCATTTTAAACGCCATTGCAATTTTAAGAGATGAAGGTAACGATCAACTGTTAGAATTGCTGATTCAAATTTATATTTCCAATTCAGATCGTGAGGTCAGAACCGCTATTTTTCAGTTAATATGCGACTTAAAAAACCAAAAATCGGCAAAATTTGTAATGGCTTTTATAAATAATCCGGAGCTATCACCGGCAAAACAAATGTTGGTTTCATCTTGCTGGCAATCACGCCTTAACTATATTCAATACTTTGAATCGTTTATTCAAATGGTTTTTGTTGAACCTTTTGAAATAGCTTTTGAAGCATTTACGGTAATTGAGAATATGGAAGATCGGGTTTCTGAGACACGAAAAAAAGAATTGATTCATTACATTGATTCACACCTTTCAGAATGTCGGATTGAAAATCAAGTTCTTGCTGACGACTTAGTTTCTATAATAAAGGAATACGACGAATAAAAGAGGCTGCCGAAGCAGCTTTCAATTATTCAAAATTCGAAAAATATTTCATAAACTGCGACCTCTGATAAACAGTCGGATCTGGAATGGAACAATAACTCATTAGGCCTCGAATAGTATCAATGGAGTCAAATCCACGCTGTTTCATCCATTCTTCAGTTCCGTCAATCATTTTACGAATTTCGCCCAACCCTTTAGTGTATAAAATAGAACAAATCTGCACTGCATCCGCTCCGGCCAATATCATTTTAATTACGCCTTCGGCATTGTGCACCCCAGTTGAGGAGGCAATATCAATACCTTTTACCTGGTCGGAAATAATAGCTGTCCAACGCAATGGGAATCGAATATCAGATTCCGATGAAAACACACTGTTATTGGTCAATTCCATGGTATCAATGTTGATATCCGGCTCATAATACCGGTTAAAAAGTACTACCCCTTTAACACCCAAACTTTTAATGGTATCTACCACTTGAATTAAATTGGTAAATTGATACCCTAACTTCACCGAAACGGGAATTTTTGACTTTTTTACAATCTTTTTAATAATGTTGTAATACTCTTTTTCAATATCAGTGCTTGATTTTTTGCGGTCATCGGGACAAATATAAATATTTACCTCAATAGCATCGGCTCCTGCATCCTCAAACTGCTTTGCAAAATCAGTCCATTTATTGTCTGAAAAACAGTTGATACTTACAATAACCGGAATTGAAACTGATTTTTTAGCTTCTTTGATTAGAGCCAAATGCTTTTCCAAACTGTTTGAGGTAACATACCCTTGCAGATAATCAAATGCTTCGGCATTATCTTTACCTATTTTATTAAGATGCCCTGCTTCATAATTAATTTGCTCTTCAAAAATTGATTTGAGAACCACAGCCGCAGCGCCATTTTTTTCAGCCTCTTTTATTTTTTCAATGGAACTTGTAATTCCTGAACTACTCACAATTATTGGATTCTTAAGTGTTAATCCTAAATATTTTGTTTGTAAATTGGCCATACTATTTTAATTAAGTTTCGTGCAAAATAAATATAAAAATTAAAAGTTGAGATGTAATCTACAAATTTATTATTAATGTTTTTTATCTATTACCAAAAATACTACTGCCAATGCGCACCATAGTGGCTCCTTCTTTAATAGCGAGAAGGTAATCGCCTGACATTCCCATGGATATTTCAGAAAAAGAATCTTGCTGTTCAAATAATTCTTCTTTAAAAAATGTAAAAATGGATTTCAGTTTTTTAAATTCCCGAAAAATTTGTTCTTTATCTTCAGTATAAGTTGCCATGCCCATTACTCCCTGTATCGAAATATTTTGTAATTCAGAAAAGGCCGCATTTTTTAACATCTCCTTAGCTTCTTCAATACTTAACCCAAACTTGGTTTCTTCATTAGCAATACGAAACTCAAGTAAACAAGGAATAACTCGTTTATTTTTTAGTGCTTCTTTATTGATTTCTTGTAACAACTTTAAACTGTCAACCCCATGAATCAAACTTACATAAGGGGCAATGTATTTAACTTTATTGGTCTGCAAATGCCCAATAAAATGCCATTCAATATCAAAAGGTAATTCAGCCTGCTTTTTCTGGAGTTCCTGAGGCCTGTTCTCTCCAAAAATTCGCTGTCCAGCTTGGTATGCTTCGAGAATAGCTTCATTGGGTTTCGTTTTGGAAACTGCAACCAATTTAACATGATTTGGAATGGTTTCTTTTATTTTAGCTAGGTTTTCGGCAATGCTCATAAAAAAAGGTTTAGCAATCAATGTCGTTTAGTTGGTGATATTTCATAACTAAAGTTTTCCCACATAGGAAATGGTTGATATTCAGCGTTAAATTATTATAAAAAGTAGTGCTAATTGGACTTAAATAGCTATATTTGAGTTAGTTACAAAACAAAAGGCAATTTGTCTTCAAAACCACTGCTTATGGCATCAAAAATAGCACATTTAACCCGGATTATTCATTAATAATCCTGACGATTAAGCTACACCTCAATAT
>DYQV01000180.1 GCA_020719105.1 Rikenella microfusus | reverse complement strand
CCGATTTTCTGTTTGAAACTCTGTTCATAAAAGAGCAAATCAATGTTGTTTTAACTAATACAATTTAATTACATTAGCTCAATTAAATAACTTAATCAATGGTTGAACTCCCCGTCTCAATAGATACAAAAAAGAGCTATAAAGATATCATGCATAGCATTTCCCGAATGCAAAATGGTGAGATATCGAAGTTGTTAAGTAAAATGGGAATTGAGTATCGCTTGAATTATGGTGTTTCAATTCCCCAATTAAGACAATTGGTTACTGGTTTTGAACCCAATAATGAACTGGCTTTTATTCTTTGGCAAAAGGATATAAGAGAAACAAAAATTCTTGCATCCCTATTGTTCGAAGCGAGTATGATTACTTTTGAACAAGCCATTGAAATAGCTGGCAAACTGAATAACCAAGAACTGGTAGAACAATTCTCAAGAAACTTATTTTCAAGATTGCCTTTCTTAGTATCATTGATGGAACAATGGCTGGAGGGTACCGATTGGGAAAAGATGTTGGTCCTATATTCTGCCGGTTGGTACACCAAGCAACATGGAGAAAGCATTGAAATTATCAAACAGCTTTGCTATTGTTATATCGATAAATTGAATGCCGTTGAAAACAATCCATTGCATCAATCGCTACTTTTTATATTGCAAAGCCTATCAATGCAATCAGAACTAATGCGGTTGGAAATAAAAGAAAAAGCTCAGCAACTCATGAGTTCTGAAAATTGTTCCATTCGCCGATTAGGGGAAGAGTTTCTTTGGCTGAACGTTAACTAAATCCTTTTTTGAAATTATAAACACAAAGGGAGATTGGCGTTCATAAAAATTCGGTCTGATTTTTGAAAAGTCTTGTGATCAAAAAATAAAAGTTAAACCCACAAGTTGAACTAAAGTTAAACACAAAGGCGGATGTAAAATTCCTGGAACAGCTCTTTAGCCTATTTTCGGGATAAGTGGGTAACATCCAATCTTTGAGATAAAACATGAAACTATGAAAACATCAAATCCAACCTTAAATCAGAAATTAATTCGTGATTTTTCATTCCAACGAACGGAAGCAGGAGTTATGACCGTTCAGGGAACAGTTAATAAAATAGCTATTATGCTTCTACTTGCTTTGGCCGGGGCATCCTTTACCTGGAGCAAATTTTTTGCAGCAGTAGAATCCGGAGCCGGAACTTCCTCCGTTATGGGATGGATGATTTTTGGAGCCATTGGGGGCTTGGTTATGGCTTTAATAACTGTTTTTAAAAAGGAAAAAGCTTCTATTTTTGCTCCAATATATGCAGTATTTGAGGGTCTATTTATTGGCGCAGTTTCTGCATTTTTTGAATCGGCGTATCCGGGATTAGTATTAAGAGCCGTTTCTCTAACTTTTGCGGTGCTGTTTGCCCTTTTATTTGCCTATAAAACACGAATTATCAAAGTAACTGACAAATTGAGGGCAGGTATTTTTGCCGCTACTGCCGGAATTGCAGTTGCCTACTTTGCCAGTTTCATTTTGGGACTTTTTGGCATAAATGTTGGTTTTATGCACGGAGGAGGAACTATTGGGATTGTTATTAGTTTAGTAATTGTTGTTGTGGCTGCACTGAATTTAGTGCTTGATTTCGATTTTATCGAAAAAGGAGCGGAAGCCGGATTACCCAAATATTTTGAATGGTATGGTGCATTTGGTCTTATGGTAACGCTAATCTGGCTTTATCTTGAAATACTTCGGTTATTATCCTACTTAACGGGTCGCGATTAAAACATAAAACAATCATAAAAAAAAGGTTCACTATTTTATGTGAACCTTTTTTTATGATTATCCGATTTATTTTATAAAAGTTTGGAGCAAAGCAATTTCACCAGCCCACGCATCTTCGTCAGGGGTTTCCAAAATTAGGGGAATGCCATCAAAACGCGAATCTGCCATAATCCGCTCAAAAACCTCAATACCCAAAAAGCCTTTTCCAAGTAATTCATGCCTGTCAACGCGGGACCCAAATTCTTTTTTTGTATCGTTCAGGTGCATTCCTTTTAAATAGTTGAAACCAATCAATTGGTGAAATTTTTCCCATGTCTGGATGAATCCGGCCTCTGTTTTCAAATCATAACCCGCAGAATATGCATGACACGTATCAATGCAAACTCCAACCCTCGATTTATCTTCAACCTGTTGAATTATAAACTGAATCTGTTCAAAAGTGAAACCCAGGTTTGATCCCTGACCTGCTGTATTTTCGATAACGGCAGTAATGCCCTTAGTTTTATTAAGGGCTATATTAATGCTTTCAGCAATTGTTTTCAAGCAAGTTTCTACATCAATTAAGTTTAAATGGCTTCCGGGATGAAAATTCAATCTATCGAGGCCTAACAATTCACATCGATGCATTTCATCAATAAATGCAGTTCTTGATTTAGCAAGAGCCTCAGTTTCGGGGTGTCCCAAATTAATTAAATAGCTGTCGTGAGGTAACACTTGATGCGGTCCAAAATTCAGTTTTTCACAAGTATTCCGAAAAAGGCTGATTGATTCTTTACCCAATGGATTAGCGACCCACTGACGTTGATTTTTTGTAAATAACGCAAATGCGTTTGCTCCAATATTAGCAGCATTAACAGGGGCATTTTCAACCCCGCCGGCTGCACTTACATGTGCTCCTATATATTTCATGCTCATCGAATTTTTTAGCTTGTTAAATGTAACAATTTCTTTCAGTTGAGGTTTTCACATAATTAATTTTCTTTTATTACTTTTGCCGTTTCACTTTTATAACCTAATTGAATAGTCGGTTGTGAAGCAATAAAAAAAGTTTGACTAATAACGCAAAAATTGACCCTTATGGCAACAAACAATGACAATTATAAATTTGATTCTGTTGATTTGATTTTTTATTTGTGGGATCGTAAACGACCTATTATCATGCTTACTACAATAGCAGCCGTGGTTTCAATAGTAGTTGCTTTATTAGTCCCAGTAAAATATAAATCGGAAGTGATTTTATTTCCAACGGCTTCAAGTTCTGTATCTTATGATCTCCTATCAATAAACATATCGAAAAAAGATATTCTTAAGCTTGGTGAAGATGAGGAAGTAGAACAAATGCTTCAGGTACTTCAATCCGACGAAATTAGGGATCGGATTATTGCAAAGTATCATTTGATGGAGCACTACAAAATTGATTCAAATAGTAAGTATCCGCAGACAAATTTGTATAAAAAATTTGCCAAAAATATAACTTTTACCCCAACCAAATTTTTATCGGTAAAAATATCAGTGCTAGATCAAAATGCTCAATTGGCAGCCGATATAGCCAATGATATAGCCAGTTTGGTAGATACGGTTCGTATTACCATGCAGAAAGAAAGAGCTTTGGAAGCTTTGAATCTGGTTAATATAGAATATTTGTTGGTACAAAATAGAATTCAGCAATTGGAAGACTCCTTGATGGTTTTTAATTCAATGGGAATCATCCAATTTGAAAGCCAAGTTGAAAGACTTACCGAGGCTTATGGCAAGGCATTAATTGAAGGGAATAAATCAGCTGCAGATAAAATTCAAGAAAAGCTTGAACTTTTTTCAAAGTATGGTGGTGTTGCCATGTCAATCCGACAAAATGTTTTTCAAGAAAAAGAACTCTTAAGCAACCTGCAAGCCAAATACTCAGAAGCAATGGTTGATGCTACCCAAAAGTTACCCACCAAATTTGTGGTTAACAAGGCGGTAAAAGCTGAAAAAAAATCATACCCCATTCGATGGCTCATTGTTGTTTTATCAACCCTTTCAACATTTATTTTAACCGTATTGCTATTGGTTGTTTACGAGTCAATTGTTAAACGGATGAACGAGTTAAAGGCCATAGATGCTAAATAAGGTGAAATTAATACCTAATAAAAATTGGTGGGTTTACGCCTTGGTAATTCTTTTTATTGCCATAAATGGGGTGCTTATTTATAAAGAGTTTTTTTTATTCAGTATTATACCTATTGCATTATTGTTGGTAGTAGCTGCTTTTTTTTCAATGGATAAGCTACTGTTGTTACTTGTATTTTTAGTTCCACTTTCTATCCCTTTATCGGAATTGATTCCCAATTTGCCGATTGATATGTTTTTACCTACTGAACCCTTGCTGGCCGGGTTACTGTTATTATTCCTTATAAAATTGTTTTTCGACAAATCGTTGCCAGTTGCCCTTGTTAAACATCCGGTATCAATCGCCATTTATTTTTACCTTATTTGGATGTTTATTACTACCGTTACCAGCACTATGCCTTTAGTTTCTATCAAGTTTTTTGCTGCTAAACTGTGGTTTATTGCCGCCTTCTTTTTCTTAGCAACACAACTTTTTAAGGAACAAAAAAACTTTCGAAAGTATATCATTCTATATGCCGTAGCCTTAGTCATTGTTGTAATTTATGCCACCATACGGCACTTAAAATACGGCATTTTTGATGAAAAAATTGCCCATTGGTCAGCCAATCCCTTTTATAAGGATCATACCTCTTATGGCGCCATGCTGGCTTTTTTTATTCCCCCATTGATTGGAATTACCTTTTTCAAAAATTATGCTCCACGTACCCGTTTCTTCTTTGCCATCGTACTTGTATTTTTGATTATTGGTATCATCTTTTCATATTCCAGGGCAGCCTGGATAAGTTTGATTGGAGCTTTTGGTATTTGGGTCTTGATAAAGTTACGCATTAAATTTTGGGTTATTGTTTCTGGAATTACCTTAGTTATTTTAGTCTTTTTATTGATTGGAAGTTCCTTACTTTATAATTTGAAATCGAACAAGCAAGATGCATCCACCAATTTGATTGAGAATGTAAAATCAATTTCCAATGTATCAACCGATGCTTCCAATTTGGAACGATTAAACCGATGGAATTGCGCCCTTAAAATGTTCCGCGAAAAGCCAATTTTTGGTTGGGGGCCCGGAACCTATATGTTTCATTATGCACCCTTTCAATTATCGTACGAAAAAACCATAATAAGCACTAATGAAGGGGATATGGGAAATGCCCACAGCGAATATTTGGGACCACTTTCGGAACAAGGGTTTTTAGGCACCCTGTTTTTCTTAATTATACTTATTTTTACCACAATTACCGGAGTAAGAGCCATTAGGAATACCCAATCAAAAGAATTACAAATGCTAGGACTTGCTTCAATTGTTGGTTTATATACCTATTATTTCCATGGAATATTAAATAATTTTCTCGATACCGATAAAGCATCGGCTCCTTTCTGGGGATTTACCGCAATTTTAGTAGCTATTGATATTTATTACAGACAGGAAACGACAATTTCAATTGAGGCTTAATAATTTAATGAGCATTTTTTACCTCCAAAACAAACAAGAACACTTTGTATTAATTATGTTTCTTTCTTCTTGCTAAACTCATGTTATTCTAAAGTTTGGTGCATTTTAAATGGCAGCTTCGAGATTCCATATAAACCTTTCTAAATTAAAAAGAATTGTGTATGTTTGTATCCAAATGAATACATAAATAAATGTACTTTATTGAGAAAACAGTTGAGTTCGATAAATGGCTAAGAAAACTAAAGGATTTAAGAGCCAAAGCAAAAATATTGTTTTGAATTCAAAAAGTTGAAAGTGATGGACATTTTGGAGATAGCGAACCTGTTGGTGATGGCATTCGTGAACTAAAAATAGATTATGCTAAAGGTTATAGAGTTTACCCGGATTATTCATTAATAATCCTGACGATTAAGCTACACCTCAATATTGGGAG
>DYQV01000179.1 GCA_020719105.1 Rikenella microfusus | reverse complement strand
TGGAACTTGCAGCGCACGCTGCGAGAAGTAATTAAAAGCGAAGCAGGCGCTTCGCTGTCCATAAAAAAACCGCCCCAAAATTGGTAGCGGTTTCCTTAATACTCATTTTCTAAAATCTAAAATCTAAATTCTAAATTCTAGCCTCTAATCTCTAATTTTCTAAACTCTGCTCTCTATCATCTATTCCCCACGGATGGCAACAATTCCCGGCAATGCCTTGCCTTCCATATATTCCAACATGGCACCACCACCGGTTGAAACGTAGGAAACTTTGTCGGCCAATTTGTTTTTATTTATAGCGGCCACAGAATCACCACCACCGATTAAGGTAAAGGCTCCTTTGGCAGTAGCATCGGCTAAGGCATGAGCGATAGCTGACGTTCCTTTCGAGAATTTTTCCATTTCAAAAACTCCCATCGGGCCATTCCACAAAACGGTTGTTGAATTTTTAATAACTTCGGTAAAAGTAGCAATCGATTCGCTGGCAATGTCCAGTCCCATCCAACCGTCGGGAGTTGCATTGGTTTTTGAAATGTTGGTATTGGCCTCGGCATCAAATTTATCGGCATTCACGGCATCGGTAGGAATGTAAACTTTTACCCCTTTTGCTTTCGCTTTTTCCAATAAACTCAAAGCTAAATCCAGCTTATCGGCTTCGCATAGCGAGTTGCCTATTTGACCGCCTTGGGCTTTAATAAAGGTATAAGTCATACCGCCACCAATAATAAGGTTATCAACGCGGTCCAATAAATTTTCGATAATCAGGATTTTGTCCGATACTTTTGCGCCACCCATAATAGCGGTAAAAGGTTTATCGGCGGCTTTAATTACTTTGTCCATAGCGGCCAATTCGCTGTTGATAAGGAATCCAAACATTTTATGTTCAGCATCGTAATGGTCAGCAACCAAAGCGGTTGATGCGTGGGCACGGTGAGCGGTTCCGAAAGCATCGTTCACATAAACATCGGCATAGCTGGCCAAGGTTTTTACAAATTCTTTTTGCGATGCTTTAACTTGTGCTTTACCTACTTTTTTCTCTTCATCGGTTGGAGTTTCCCCTAAATGGTAAGGTTTTCCTTCTTCTTCTTCGTAAAAGCGGAGGTTTTCCAACAGCAACACTTCGCCGGCTTTTAAATCTTTGGCCATTTTGGCAACCGCTTCGCCAATTACATCGCCGGCAAATAGTACTTTACGGCCTAAATTTTTCTCCAGAGCGCTTACCACATGTTTCATGGAATATTTTTCCTGTTTTTTTCCATCAGGACGACCCAAGTGCGACATTAAAATGGCACAACCCCCATCATCCAAAATTTTGTTGATAGTAAGTAAGGCTCCTTTAATCCGGGTATCATCGGTAACTTCAAAAGTCTGTTTGTTGAGAGGTACGTTGAAGTCGACACGAACAATGGCTTTTTTGCCTTTGAAATTGAAATCTTTAATTTGTTTCATGATTGAATAAATTTATAGTGATTGTTAATTTTTGAGTTTATTTTTGTGAAACAAATATAGAAAAACAAGAGGTTATAAAAGACGATTTTACTGATAATTCAGTTATAATATGCACAATCGTTTGCAAGACAAATCAAACCTTATGAGCATTAGATGATGATTTATTTTATTATTTGAAGCAATATTCAGTTAATTTGTTCTTATTTGACTTGAATTTACAATCAATTACAGAAACGAAAACCAATGTTAGAGACCGCCGCTATTTTTGAACAAATTGTTCGTTCCCGCCGATCGATGAGGGTTTATGACAATAAAACTGAATACAATCCTGAAATTGTTAAAAAGAGCCTTGAATTGGCCCTGTTATCGCCAAACAGCAGTAATATGCAGCTTTGGGAGTTTTACCGAATCCGTTCCGAAGCAGCAAAAAAGGAGATGGCCCATAATTGCCTTGATCAGAGTGCGGTTGAAACCGCTTCGGAAATAGTGGTGATAGTTGCCCGGCCCGATAAGTATAAAGAATCAATACAATTTAACTTAGAAACCATTGATCATCCGGAAAATTTTGAATCGGATAAAAGCAAAAAACGGAGAAAAGAGTATTTTGGAAAAATAATGCCTCTTTTTTATGCTTACGATCGGTTTTTTATTCTTTCCATATTGAAAACGGTTTTTGTTTTTTTTGTTGGTATGAAGCGACCTATTGTAAGGGAAGTTACCCGGATAAATAAAAAAGTAACCATTCATAAAAGTGTAGCTTTAGCCGCTCAAACATTTATGTTGGCTTTAAAATCTCAGGGTTTTGATTCTTGTCCCATTGAGGGGTTCGATTCCAAGCGCATTAAAAAACAACTTAGTCTGCCCCGGAGAGCCGAAATAAATATGGTTATTTCTGTTGGAAAGGGAACAGAGAAAGGAATTTTTTACATCCAACGGCGGTATCCTTATCAGGAAGTTGTGTTTGAAAAATAAAGTGGTTATGAAAAGGTTAGAAAAGGATTCAATAAAAAGCGGTAAAAAAAATAGAATCTTCATTTACACCCTTATTTCCGATGCTGATAGATTAACTTTCTGATAATGAGGTCTTGACTAAAACAGAATCTTCTATTTTAATTGCTTTTTTGAATAAGTCAAACCATCACTAATGGAACTAATTACAGGTCAAAAAAACGCTATCGGTTCAAAATCATAAAATAAAAAACCCTTTTTTGAGTTTAGTACTTGAAAACAAATTGTTAACACAAAACTTATCCTATGAACCCAAATCGGTTGAAACGCATTTTTTTCAGTGTATTTCTATTCAGTTCAATATACAGCATAGCACAAATTCCAAAAGGGGCTTGGCGCGATCATTTATCGTATAATAAAGGAAAAGTGGTTGCAATAACTCCGGAGCGGGTTTATTGCATTACCGATAAGGCCTTGTTTTATTATGAGAAAGAAGATGGTTCTATTCAGAAAATTTCGAAAATAAATGGACTGAGTGATTTGGATCCCGGGTATATAGCTTACAGTAAAAAGCATAAAAAACTCATGGTCATTTATAATAACGGAAATATTGACGTTTTTAGTGGAGATTCTAAAACAAACTATCCGGATATTAAAGTAAAAAATATGGTTGGGAATAAAACCATTCAGCACATAAACATGGTAGATGATTTTGCTTATTTAAGTTATGGATTTGGTATTGTAGTTTTTAATTTGTTGAAAAATGAGATATCCGATTCATATATCATTGGATATGGGGGTTCTTATCTTAAAATTAATTCAACGGCTATTTACAAGGATACTATTTATGCATCCAGCGATATAGGTTTGTACAAAGCCGCTATTAATGATCCTTTTTTGGGAAATTATACCAATTGGATTAAAGACACAAACATTATGTATCCCAACAGAGCCATTGGTGCAACAGAAGTGTTCAGCAATCAATTGGTGGTTTTGAATCGGACTAATGGAACCAATGGCTCTTTGGTAAATAGGTATAATGGAGTGGTTTGGGACACCCTGTTTACCGATTTAGATGAGGTTCGCTCCATTTCTGTTTCGGAGGATAAATTGGTTGTAATTAAACAATATCATGTGTGGACGTTCAATTCGCAATGGGAATCTATTGGAATTTATAGTGCGCACACGGCTCAACATGCGCTTTATGATGATGAAAATCTATGGTTGGCCGATTCAAAAGAGGGTTTGTTGCTTAATACAAAACAAACTTATAAAACGGTGCTTTTACCCAATGGACCGGTGAATAATAATGTTTACGACATTTTCTATAATTCGGGAAATATGCTTGTTGCACCCGGCGGCCATTTGACAACTGGGGAAGGAGTATTTTTTCCTGCCAATGTGAATGAATTTGAAAATGAAACCTGGAGTAATTTAATGACAACCAATGCCGATTCGTTAACATCAATCAATGATGTAATCTGTTTTGCCGGCAATAACAGTCAATTGTATTATGCCGGAACGTGGGGATATGGTCTTTTAGAAATATCGGATGGAACCGTTTCTAAAAAATACAACTCATCAAACACCAGCGGAAAATTAGGAGATTTTATAAGTGGCTGCACCTATGACAGAGAGGGCAATTTATGGATGATAAACCGCGAAAGCTTAAGACCCATCGTTGTAAAAACACCGGAAGGAAAATGGTACAACTTTGCTTACGACCAATCGCTCAGCAAAAAGCAAAATCATAAAGTTATAGCAACACGAAATGGCGATTTGTGGCACATTTCCTTGCGGGGTGATGGAATATTTGTTTGGAATCAAGTGCCAGAAGAACCCGAAAGCAACGAATTTTCTTCATTCAAAGTCCAAGAGAAAAATAAAGTGCTGAATAATGAATTGCAGGATATTGTCCAGGATCTTGAAGGAACCATTTGGATTGGAACCGCCGATGGCGTTGTGGTTTATGATTATCCGGAGCGGGTATTTACCGAAACCATGTATGCCCGGGTTCCTCAGTTGGTGGTTGACGGGTATTTAAAAAACCTGTTGGAGGGAGAAATAGTTACTTCAATTGCAGTAGATGGTGCTAACCGCAAATGGTTGGGTACTGCAGGCGGTGGTTTATTTTTGGTTTCGGCCGATGGAACGGAGCAGCTTATGGTTTGGAACGTTGATAACTCCGAGCTGTTTTCAAATAATATTGTTTCCGTTGAAATAAATCAAAAAACAGGGGAGGTTTTTATTGGAACCGACAAAGGAGTGCAATCGTATATGAGCACCGCCACGCAAGGAAACGCTGATTATAGTTCCATTTATGCTTTCCCGAATCCTGTTAAAGATGGATATAATGGCATAATATCCATTCGTGGGTTGCAATACGAGACGAATGTAAAAATTACCGATATTTCGGGGCATTTGGTTTTTGAAACCATCAGCAATGGGGGCGATGCTGTATGGAATGGAAAAGATATGGGTGGAACTGATGTTCAGACGGGTGTATATTTAGTGCTTTGCACCAGCAATACCGGAGAAGAAGCCGCCGTTACCAAAATTTTAATTGTGCGTTAACATGTTTTCGCAAACCGAAATCATTGTTCTCAACTACACCAAATACAGCGAGTCGTCAATCATTGTTCATTCGCTTACAAAAAAACACGGAAGGCAATCAATTATTGTATATGGAATAGGAGGGAAGCGGAAGAATAAATTGGGGTTTTTTCAACCCTTGAATCTATTAGAGACACAGCTTTATTTCAAACCCAATACGGGTCTCCAAAAAATAAAGGAATTTAAGCTGGCAACTCCGCTATTTAATATTCTTAATGATATAGGTAAAAGCTCGTTAGCCCTTTTTATTTCTGAAATTCTCTACCGTTCGATAAAAGAGGAATTTGCCGATGAACACCTGTTTGATTTTGTAAAAACATCGATATTAATTTTAGAAGAAACAACACTAGGATTGCCCTATTTTCATGTAGCCTTTATGGTAAAATTAGCCAAACAGTTGGGTTTTATGTCCGACGAACCCATACTATCGGGCTATTATGATTACAAAGAAAATTTTTCCACAGATATAAAACCCACCCATGAATATTTTTTAAATAAGGATGATCAAAATTTGCTAATTTCTTTGCTAGAAAAACCGTACAGCGAATTGCAAAATTTTAATTTAACGGGTAATCAACGGGATAAATTGCTTGATTCGGTAGTTAAGCTTTTTGAATTGCACCTTTTGAATATTAACTCGTTACGATCGTACCTTGTTTTAAAGGAAGTTTTTTCAGATTGATTCCATAAAGAGAAATTCTCTTGCTCCTCCTTTCGGTAAGCAGGGCAACCGCATT
>DYQV01000720.1 GCA_020719105.1 Rikenella microfusus | reverse complement strand
ATAAATTTTTAAGTGTCTGCAATTGATTTTGCCCGATGTTTTCGTTTGAATACCATGTTCTGAAGCTGCATGTTAAATAAAATGCCGTTTTAATTTCCGGGAATACTTTAAACAATAATTCTGCTCTTTTCATCTGCCAAGGTTTCCATTGTGTTGGAAATTTGTAAAGCAAAAAATGGCTTCTCAAGAGCAATTCATTAGGCGTTTCGCCGTTTGCAAGTCTGTCTTCTTTGTAAATAAATTTCTTTGGTGTAAACTGTAGATGGGTTTTTTCGCAATCAATAAGGCGTTGTTTTTCTGATTCTTTAAACTCCTGATGGGTTTTTCTTCTTTGTTCAAGAAGTTTTTGCCGGAATCGGATTCTGACAGCTTGCATTGCATCGAGCAAGTTGTTGATAACGTGAAATTTGTCTGCTATCTGAATCGCATTTGGCATAACTTCCTCGCTGAGCCGGGCATAGCAACCAGCCATATCACGGGTTATTCGTTTCACTTGTGATAATCTATCGAGTAACGGCTCTACAGCTTGTTTTAAATAGTCTGATTTTGTTGTCCCGGCACAGAATGCTATTTTCCCAGTTTCTCTGTTTGAAAGGATTGTGTAATACTGCTCTCCAATCATTTTTTCATCAATGCCCATATTTGCCCCAATGTTTTCTGGTTGGAGAATAGGAACTTCTATATTCGTTTGCCCATGCGCTGTCTCCACTTTAATGTCGTGCTCATGGATATGACCTGCACCATCAGGTTCAAAGCCGCTCAAATTATTCTTGTACCAATTGTGTAATGTTTTTGCATCAACACCCATTATCTCTGCAAACACGGAGATATTCGTCAGGTGTGTGTCCATGTACTTCTTTTAAAAAAGCAGCAAATTCTTTCGTTGCTTTTATTCCTGGATGATTGAATTGATACGAATTACTATAGTGTTCATCTTCCCCTGATAACTTCCATCTACGCCTTTTTATTACTAAATAAGTAGGTGTTCCCTTTATCGGAAAACTTAATAACGATAATGGATTGCAGAAACCATCCAATACCACATATCGACCCTTAATTTCTTCAGGTATCAATTCCTTCTTCTCTAAAAGTATTATTTCAACCTGAGTTGGGCTCTCTTTAACCTCTGAAACTTCAAAACTTTCAAGGATCTCTGCCGGAACTATTAAACTGATTATTTTGTCCATGCTTCTTTTTGAGCTTTTATACGTGGCACCTCAAAAAAAGATATAGCCA
>DYQV01000178.1 GCA_020719105.1 Rikenella microfusus | reverse complement strand
CCATCGCACATTCACACCTTTCGCTGTGCTCAGGTATGAATAAAGCGGGCTAAAATAGTAACAATTCTTTAATACAAAGATGAATCGAAATACTGTTCTTATCCCTAATTTTGATTTACAATTCAACATAGATGGATAAGACAATTAAGATATTGAAGCGGTTTTATTTGGATCAATTTGATCAATATTTTCATTATTTGAAAAAAATTGATAAAAATAAAAATGAAGGAATAAATAAAGTTCATCTGCATAAATTACGATTAACAATAAAGAATATTAAAGCTGTTCATCAGTTTCTTGTAATGGTTGATATGGATGAATCGGCCATCGAAAAATTGGAAAAAAAGATCAATAAAATCAATAAGCCATTAGGTAGAATACGTGAAAATCAAATAAATAAAGGATTTGCACAAAATATTTTACTTAATTCCGATGTACAAAAAGCATATTTGTCATATTTGAAAAACAAAATGGTTAAGGATTTGAGCAAGCTCAGAAACAATATTCCAGTTTACGCAGACAGTTCCAATTCAACTTTAATTAGTCAAATTAAAAAGGAACTCCAGTATCAGGATGAATTTGTGGTATCAGCACAACTAAATAGTTTTTTATTAAATAAAGTAGAATCAATTGATAATTTGTTGACTGGTATTGCTAGTGAACAGAAAATTCATCAAATCAGGAAAACCCTAAAATTGATTAAGTTTAAGTTTTCGTTGGTTAAGTTTCATGGCATTGATGAAGTCAAAAAATTTCAAAAGGATTTAATTAAGATAGAGCAGAAAATTGGAAGTTGGCATGATTTCATTGTATTCCGTGATTCCTTAGTTGAATTTGCTAACGAAAATCAGGAATTTGAACCTTTGGTGCGAATTAATCTGGAACTGATTGAAGCCGATAATTTAATGTTCCAAAATCAATTGCCTGATTTGATAAAACCGGTACTTTTAGAACTTCACACGGGATTAGTAAAAAATGAGCCGGTTTAATCCGGCTTATTTTTTCATTCGTATGTTTTTCTTGTAGTTCGATGGCTGTGTTTTCTTAGGTACACTTTGAGTTTTTATGATAAACTCTTTGGTTTCCTTCAACTTGATTCCTTCAGGAATTTTAAGCCTATTTCTTGAAAGTACCAATAAATCATGAAAAATCAATTCATCGTTTACTGTGTCGCGGTTCCATGTCAGGAACGACTTTTTCATCTGATTCAGAATCACTTCAATAAGGTAATTTTTTTCTTCCCCTTCTTCAAAAGTAATGGCTTTTGCAACCATTTGTTCCAAAACTCTTCCATAATGCTTAAACCGGATATCATCGGGATGACTATATTTTAAGCGTTGGGGCTTTTGATAAATTTGTTCCCGCGTAGGTTTAGGATACGGTGAATCAACATCTAGTTCAAAGTCAGAGATAATAGCCAAGTGATCCCACAATTTGTGTTTAAAATCGGCCACATCGCGCAAATGCGGATTCATAGTACCCATAATTTGAATTACTGCTTTTGCTAAGCGGTTGCGCTCTTCAGGGTCTTCAATTGACTTCACATGATTAACCATACGTTGTATATTTCGCCCATATTCAGGCAAAACCAGTCCCCTTCTTGAAGTATTATAATCCATTTCGATATAAAATTTGTACAAAATTAGTTTAATTATCCGGCAATCCAAACAATTCATTTATCGAACTATGCGTAAACGGGCAAACTTAAGAATTAACTTTTTTTCGCCCAGCTTATTAAAGAAAATCAGTGCCTTTTTGTCGGAACCATCTCCTTCTATTTGTATCACACGTCCGGTTCCAAATTGCTGATGTTCTATATTCATGCCCGATTTAATACTTTCGGGAGGATCAGAATTAAAAACAGTTTGACTTACTTGATTCATTTGTTGAAGTTTACGCTGGGCGGCTAAATTCATTCCGGGTCGGGCGGGCTTTTGAAAAGCACTTCCCCGTTGCTTGAACGAAATTGTTGATTCTTCGTCATTATAATCGGATTCGAATCCTTTTTTACCAAACAAAGCCTTGGTCTTTATAAATTGGGAATCAATTTCGCTGATAAACCGGCTGGGCGCTGTATTGGTTGCTGTACCATATTTGTAGCGACTTTTAGCATACGATAAGGTAACCCGTTTTTCAGCGCGGGTAAGAGCCACATAAAATAAGCGGCGTTCTTCCTCCAGTTCAGTTTGCGAGTAAATATTCATGGCCGATGGAAAAAGCTCTTCTTCCATTCCAACAATATAAACATGTGGAAACTCCAATCCTTTGGCAGAGTGGATGGTCATTAAGGTAATCCGGTTTTTGTCATCGGGTTTATTGGAGTCTTGGTCGGTATATAAGGCAACATTTTCAAGAAAATGTTCCAACTTCGCCGGATTGTTGTCCTGATAGTTGGCACTCACAAAGTCACGAATGCCATTCAACAGCTCTTCCACATTTTCATATTTCGACCGTTCTTCAACGGTAGTTCCGTTGTAAAGGTCTTTTAGAATTCCCGATTCGGTAGCAATTTGCTGAGCCATTACATAACCATCCTGATTGTTTTTAATGGCAATAAAGCGTTCTATGAACTCACAAAATCCATGAATTTTGTTCAGGGTGCCTTTGTTGGCTTCCACTCCAAACTGTTCCGGGCTTTTTGCCACTTGCCATATACTCAGGTTATTATAAGCAGCCGCTTCTTCCAATTTATTCAATGTAGTATCGCCAATTCCACGGGCCGGATAGTTGATGACACGTTTCAAGGCTTCCGAATCATCAGGATTTACTACCATTCTAAAATAGGCAAGCAGGTCTTTTACCTCTTTGCGCTGATAAAACGACAAACCGCCATAAATTTTGTATGGCATATTCCTTTTGCGCAGAGCCTCCTCAAAAATACGGCTTTGTGCATTGGTACGGTAAAGAATAGCAAAATCGTCGTATCGCAATTGGTGGTTGTTCATTTGGTCGAATATGCTGTTAATTACCAAATACCCTTCTTCATTATCGGTAAATGCATCAATGAGTTGAACCAATTCTCCTTCATCGTTTTTAGAATATACCTGTTTAGGAATTTGCCTTTCGTTCTTTTTTATTAAACTGTTAGCCGCATTCACTATGGTTTGGGTGGAACGATAATTTTGTTCCAGCTTAAACAGGTGATGGCTGGGATAATCGGATTTAAAATTCAGGATGTTCTCAATTTTAGCCCCACGGAACGAGTAAATACTTTGCGCATCATCTCCAACTACGCATAGGTTGTGGTGCAACTGACTTAGTTTTTTAACAATCAGGTATTGCGAAAAGTTGGTATCCTGATACTCATCAACCAAAACGTACTTGAATTTTTGCTGGTATTTATCTAAAATTTCAGGAAAGTCGCGGAATAATACGTTGGTATAAAGTAGCAAATCGTCAAAATCCATAGCCCCCGATTGGCGGCAACGGGCGGAATATATTTCATAAATTTTAGCAATTTCAGGACGCTTGCTGGCATTGTCGTCGGCAATAAAAGTGGCATTCCCTTTATAGGCGGCAGCAGTAAATAAGTTGTTTTTTGCGTTCGATATCCGGGCCAATACTCCTGAGGGTTTGTATATTTTATCATCAAGCTTTAATTCTTTGATAATTGACTTGATAAGACTTTTAGAGTCAGTAGTGTCGTAAATGGTAAATGCGGATGGAAATCCAAGTTTCTCCGATTCGGTTCGTAAAATTTTACTGAAAATTGCATGGAACGTGCCCATCCAAAGTGATGCTGCTAAATCTTCACCCACCACTTTACCAATCCGTTCTTTCATTTCACGGGCGGCTTTATTGGTAAAAGTTAATGCCAGAATATTCCAAGGAGCTACGCCAGTAGCCATCAGGTGTGCTATGCGATAGGTAAGTACCCGGGTTTTTCCCGAACCTGCACCGGCTATCACTAACGATGGTCCCTCTTTTTCAATTACGGCAGCCCGCTGGGCATCGTTTAAGTCGTTTAGATAACTGTGCATGGTTAAAATAAAATTAGCCTACAAAAGTATAAAAATCAATGCGGGTAAAAAAGCATTAATTGAGACGATGGAATATTTCTTATTCAACAAACCTTGAATTTACTTGAAGGACTTTTTTGTTTTGCTTTATATTCCTATCCATAAAAAATGATAAAAACCAATGAGCAATAAATTGGGGTAAACTGCGAATATTTTATAATATTGTAGCACGTTTTAAGTTATACCTGTTAGGAATTTATTTATAATCATGAAATATCTTTTTCCAGTCGTTTTTATAGGTTTTTTATTATTCCGAATTAGTCCTTTATTGGCTCAAATTACGGTGTTGAATTACAATTCAACGGCATCAACAGAGTATATCAACGAATCCATTTGGGGAACCGATTCCATTTATATTATCTATTCGCCCGATGCCAATGGATTTCCGATTGATGCAACGCTTAGGGCAAGTCTTAATAATGTGGATTCGTTGAACTTTGATTGGTATTTTTTTAATGAATCTTCAAAACAGTTTGATTTAATTCATTCAATTGATTCGGTAAACAGTTCTGATTATAAAAATGCAGGTCAGGGGGGGTACAAAGTTACCGTTGAAAATAGCAAAAAGGGGATTGATACCAGTTTTGTAGCATGGTTATTTATTGAAGACTTCAACATAAACGAAATTCGTATCGTAGTTTCAGCTTGCGATGAACTGGTTTTAAGAGCAGATACTACTTTTGAAAAAAACTTCTATTATTACGATTTGGGTGATTTTACACAGTTGAAATTAACCAATCTGTTTGAAGAAAAATGGATTGTTGAGCCTTCTCTATCGGGCACCCGTTTAGATGGTCTGAACCCACGATTTAGCCCGGCACCTGTAGAGCCTACTTCATTTACCTTGGAGGTTAAAGACAATTTCAACTATAAACGATCGAATAAATTAACAATTGACGAAAATTTGACTGATCAAGATGAATATCCTTACCTAAGAGCGGTAAAAGCCAATTTCAAAGGAATCAGTGGTCAGGAAAAGGAACCAAGAGACACCTCGGTTAAGGTTGAAGCACCTTATGGTGTGGTGTTCTTAAACGATTCAAAAAATGGGTTGAATTATGAATGGCTGTTTTATAACCATCCGCGTTGGATGAGCAGCCAAGCCGATTCCCTGATTGGTGTTTCGTCGCTTTTTGAACCCATTGATTCCATTTATTACCTGCATCCTGCCCCTTTAGAAGATCCGGTTTTGGGATATGATGTCAAGCTGTTTGCTTATGGTCCTATTTATAATGAAAATGATGCTCAATGTCTTGATTCCATCCGGAAAATAGAATTTGTGCTGGTCGATAGTACGGAGTTTCCTAGCAATATGGATTTGCTGCCCAATGTTTTCAATCCGGAGAATGGTGCGGAAAAGAATCAGACTTTCTTTTTTAAGGAAAAGTTACCGGTTTCAGTGCAATACTTTTCCATAAAAATCTATAATCGTTGGGGAAACAAAGTTTATGAATTTGAGGATGCCAATGGTTCCTGGATTGATGATGGACATGAGGGTTGGGATGGGCAAACCCGCTATGGGGGCAAAGCTAAACCTGGAGTTTATTATTATGTTATTTTAGCTAAAGGCTGGGACAATCGTGAGTTTGAGGTTCCCGGTTATGTGCATATTTTTTGGTAATGTTTCTTGCGATATTCTATATATTAGATGTTAGAAATTAGAAGTTAGAAATTAAAACATAGATGGGTGTAAGTTTCAGGGCAACCGCATTTAGAAATAAAAACAAAAACAGTC
>DYQV01000177.1 GCA_020719105.1 Rikenella microfusus | reverse complement strand
TTCGCTGTCCATATCCATGAAACTTTGAGTACCAACTCCGAGAGCTGTATTTTTTTGATCACAAGGGCCTGCATTAAATACTTGTTGGGAGGAAAGCCACTTTGTTTTTTGTGCGCAGGTTTAGCGGCGAAATGGGTGGATTTGTAATAACATTTCCTGATGATTATTTATAAACAATATTGTTATTGACGTAAAATTAAATGGCCGCCAATTTAAGACCTATAAGTCTTTTTAGGCAGCCATTTTAACTATTTGAAAAGTCAGAAAAAAAATCTAATACAATATATCTTTACGAAGGTTCACTTTCTTTTGGGTATGCTCCGAATCATAATCGAAAAGCAAATCACCGGTATCTTTGAACAGGCGCACGTAATTCAGGTTATACCAAATAATGGCTTTTCCCACCTGAATACCGGAAAGAATATCAATTTGGCTGTTACCGCTGTTGTACATGGATATTTTCATTTTCGAATTATTGGTCACCTTTGCTGCTCCAAAATTCACGTCCTTACCATCGTTGGTACGAATGGTAACAATTCCTTGGGCATTTTTAATGAATTCAATTTTTCCGATATTATCATAAATTTCAGGCGACTTTTTCTTAAAGCTCGGGTTGTATTGATCGAGCGCTTTCTGGGCATTGCTCCCTGGTAAAGAATTTCCAGTACTATTAATAAGATTTAAAACGGCAAACAATCCGGCAATTCCTGGTTCACATTTTTCAGCTATCAGCTTGTCGTTTTCTTTTTTCAACGATTCCACTGGGTCAAATGCAGTATAGCTTTCGTACGACTTGGTGGAAACATCCATACCTGCCGAAGCAATCAACGAAGCTGTTACAAAGGCTTTGCCCATATCGTCAATAGTTATTCCGTAATCGGTATAATCTTCAGATTCTTCATAAGCACGGGTCCATATTTTTTTTCCTGATTCGTCAAAATGAGCCACAAACATATTGGTCACACTATCGAGTTGTTCAATACCGGCTTGGTTTACCCATTGCATGGTACCTGTATTGGAACATTTAGCCAGAAATACGTCGCCATTATTTTTAACTCGTAAGGTGCTTTCTCCAATTTTTATGTCCTTGTTGAACGATCCGGTAAAATAAAAACTGTTGTCTTTACCTAGTGTAATGTTATAAGCGATATCATTTCCGGCGCTTCCAATTGGAAACACGAATTCAGGTGGTCCGGTTGGAGGGAATTTAGCCACAAAAATGTCGTTGCTGTTTTGCAATGAGGTAAGTTTATATCCAAAGAAATCAACATCGCCACTAAAGTAACCACACATATAGGCATTACCTTTATCGTCGAAGGCAATGTTTTTGCCGTTACCACCTTGGTATAATCCGTTTTTGTTGGCAAGTTTCCAAAGTTTGTTGCCACGTCCCAATAAATTTGCCGATGTATTTAATTCCACAACAATGGCATTGGCATCGGCAAATTGAGGCATGGTTTGTCCAATGGGCGCATTCACATAAGTAGGGTCGCAAACCACATACTTACCCCCTTTAAAGTTGATGTAGTCTCCGGGTATTTCTTTATTAAATTTAACGGCTGTTGCCATGTGTCCCGGATAGTTCAAGCCAATTACATCAAGGTTCATCAATTGTTTGGTTAAATAAGCAAAAAGAGCCGATCTATCTTCACAGTCAGAATAAGGATAATAGAATAATTCATCGGGGAAAAAGAATTTTTCCTGTCCGAATTGCTGTGCATCGGTTTCATATTCAAAAGCTGTTTGCACAAAATGGAGCAAAAATAGGGCTTGTTCATCTTCCGGTTTTCCTTTAATCAGGGGCAATAAAGCTTCGGTTAAGGTTTCTTTTGTTTGTGGTGAAACTGCTGCATCAAAATATACCTCAATATCGCTCAATGGATAATCTTTATAAAAATTCATTGCATTGAGGTTGTACTTAACATCAAAAGCATATTCCGCAGTATCATAGCTGAATTTCACGTTTTTGGTTTGAATGTTTTCAGGTGTATTAATTGATTTATAAAGATTTAAGTCCATTACCAAACGTGCTTCAGGAAAATCTTTTTCATACGTAAAAATGTCGTTTTCTTTACCATTTATCAGGTAGTAACGCAAATTGTCGAAAGTAAAGAAGGGCATTCCGTAAATATTATTACTCGAAGGCAATAGTAAAAACAATTTAGTGCCTTTAAATGATAACCGTGCTTTGTAGTTCGATTTGGTAAGCAAAAACCATTCTAAGAAAGTTCCCGCATTTTCATCGGTGCCAATTTTTTTTGCTGCATTTTTAACCAAAAGGTAATATCCCCAGTCGTTGAGGTTCATATCGCTTTTAAAAGCTAACAACTGTTCAATAAGTACACTAAAATTGGTTTGGCTCATGGCATCCCACTTTTGGCTTATAAGCTCTTCGGTAATAGGACCGGTGAAACTGGTAATAAATTTTGAATCGAAGTTGAATTTTAAGTCAGCACCATAAAAGCCAAAAGCTGCATCCTTTGGTGAATAATCGGCAGAAGGTGTTTTAGCCAGTATGGGCAAAACAGGAGCTACTCCAGTGGACTCTAATTTTTTAGGCTCTTTAATCTTTAATTCTGATGGCGCCTGTTTTTTAGCTCCATCAAAAACAGGTTTTCCAATGGGTTTTGGATCTGCAGCTCGAACTTCAGCCTTAAACAATTCATAGTTAGTCCATTCTTTTTTAAGGAATTCTTTGAACTCATCGTCCATTTTTTTAATGGCTTCGTCGCGTTCTTTCACAAATTTTTCAAAACCTTCTTTGTAGTCTTTGTTGAATTTGTCTTTATTAGCCTGTTCCTGTTTTTGCCATTCTTCAAAGGTTTGTGAATGTGCATTGGGAGCACTTAGAAGGAACAAAAATGTTCCAACTATTACTAAAGCTTGGTAAACTTTTTTCATATTCATTGAATTTAATTTTTCGTATAGTTGAGTCCTTGGGTATAATTATGCAATTTACAAATTTTTTGCACGCATCATAGATGTAATGCAGTTTATTTAGGTTGCTTATTTGTAATTGATGAGATTTATTTTTTTAGAAAAAAAAAGCAGGTAAGTTTTTAGTTTACCTGCTTTAATTCTTTTAATTAAATCAAAAAAAGACTATACATCCTCATCTTCCTCGAATTCAGCTTTATCACTGTTTTCATCAGGATTCAGGTTCTGTCTCTTTTTCTTGTTTTCCAAAGCATCTTCAAAATAGGTAAAAACATCCATTAAGGGTGATTCCTGAATGGCCGGTATTTCAAAAGTACTGATGGTATCTCCCAAAGATTTTTGAAGGCAATCAAATGCTTCTTTCACATTGTTGGCCTGTACCAACATGTAATTGTTCGACCGTCGTTCAATTCCTTTTTCTTCGTCTAAACTAATAAAAGTAACCTTGCATTTAAACCATCGGTCGCCATTGTCGTTGGGAATTAGTTCAGCAAAATTGGCCATTTTAATGTTGGTCACTACAAAATCGCCACTGATATAAGGTTCCAGTTCCTTGTTTATCCTCGATTCTGCTTCGGTAAACGAAATAGCATCAATCAGATAATTTTCTGTCACCATTTTTTCTTTACCATCAGCGCCTATTTTCTCGTATTTTACTTTACATTCAAACCACGTATTCATATTTTTCAGTTTTAGGAAGGCAAATATAGTCTCTTAATAATGGAATTAAAATGGTTGCCAGAAATTGTGGATAACTTTCTTGCCAGAACCAATAGCAAAAATTATTTTTGTGAGATTATTACCTATGCAAATTCTATGACTGATTTTAACCAGATTATTTACCACAGACGAAGCATCCGTAAATTCAAAAACCAACCGGTTGAGAAGGAAAAAATTGAATGGCTGTTAAAGGCTGTTTTGCTTGCTCCCAGCGGGAAAGGGATGTACCCTTGCGAGTATATTGTAATAGATGATCCACATCTTTTGCAAATAGTTTCGCAATCGAAACAACATGGTGCCGAATTGATAAAAAATGCTCCATTGGCTATTGCTGTAGTTGCCGATTCAGCCATTTACGATATTTGGGTGGAAGATGCTTCCATTGCAGCTACTTTTATCATGCTCGAAGCTGAGAACCTTGGGTTGGGATGCTGTTGGGTGCAAATGCGTAAGAGGGGAACGGATGATGGAAAGTCTGCTACCCAAAATTTGAAAGAAATTCTTGGATTGAAAGACACCCATGAAATACTATCAGTAATGGCCATTGGGTATAAGGATGAAGAGAAGCGGGCCTATACCGATGCCGATTTGAAGATGAAAAAAATTCACCACAACCGTATTCATAATAAGTTGTAATAAATACCATTTACGGGTCAATGCGCTACGCTATCATTGATATTGAAACAACCGGTGGAAGCCCATTGGTCGAAAAAATTACCGAAATTGCCATCTTTTTGCACGATGGGGAGAAAGTAATAGACGAATACGCCACCCTCATCAATCCCGAAAAGAGAATTCCACCTTTCATTACCAGCCTTACCGGAATTACCAACGAAATGGTGGCCGATGCCCCCAAGTTTTTTGAGGTTGCCAAAGAGATTGTGTTACGTACCGAAGACGCCATTTTTGTGGGTCATAATGTACATTTCGATTATGGTTTTGTGAAGGCCGGATTTAAGGCGCTGGGTTTCGATTATCAACGAAAAACACTGGATACGGTCCGGCTAAGCCGGAAACTGATTCCCGGCCATCCATCGTATAGCCTGGGCAAGATATGCCAGGATTTGGGAATCCGGATTGATGGACGTCACCGGGCGGCCGGTGATGCTTTGGCAACCGTGAAGTTGTTTGAGATATTATTGCAGAAAAATGGAGCTTTTCTTGAAGTTGCCGAACCCGAAAAATACAAGGTACTCAAAGGCATTGATTCGTCATTCCATCGCCAATTGCTGGAGCCATTGCCTGAAACTACCGGGGTTTATTACTTTTTCGACCAAAACCATCAGTTGATTTATGTGGGCAAGAGCATCAAGATAAAACAGCGTGTTGCGCAGCATTTGCGAAATGTGGGAGGTAAGAAAGCCTTGGAAATCCGCGAAAGGATTACCGAAATAAGCTATGAACTTACCGGAAGTGAACTGATTGCTTTGCTTTTGGAATCGGACGAAATAAAGAAACACAAACCCATTTATAACCGTTCCCAGCGCCATTCCCTTTTCAATTACGGATTGTTTACCCAATACGACACACAAGGTTATATCACCTTTACCTTGGACCGTATAACCCCAAAATTGGGGTTGCCAGTTGCCACCTTTGTGAACATGGCTGAGGCTAAGAACCATTTTTTCAACTTGATTGAAAAGTATCAGCTTTGCCAAAAACTGTGTGGATTGTATCAAAGCGAGGGCGCTTGTTTTCACCATGGAGTGGGAATGTGCCTGGGTGCCTGTACCGGTGCGGAGCCTAGTCAAACCTATAATCAACGTGCCCGGCAGATGATTGCATCATTTGAATACTCCACCTCCGATTTTTTACTGATTGACAAGGGACGTACCCCAACCGAAAAAGCGGTGATTCACATAAAAAACGGTAAATATCTGGGTTTTGGCTTTGCCGATGTCAATTTTGTTACCCAACCCGAACAATTAGCCGATTCCGTAAAACGGATGGCCGATAACCGCGATGTGCAACAGATAATTAGGAACTACATCCGGCAAGGGAAATTTGAGAAACTGATAAATTTATGAAACTGCCTAAAAAGAATTTTTTATCACAAAGTTCACCAAGAATGCACAAAGAACCCTAAGTATAATATATTAA
>DYQV01000719.1 GCA_020719105.1 Rikenella microfusus | reverse complement strand
TGAAACCACAGGAAAACATGGTTTTAATCAGTATAAAAGAACCTGTTGAATTAGTGAAAGCTGCCACCGGATTAGAATTTTCGGTAAACGTTGAGAAAACAAGAGAATACAGAGTATCAATATTTAATCCTGCAAAAGAACAAAATATTGATTGGCGTGAACGAAAAAACGATTTTGCACAACTTGATGTGCGAACCATGCAAACCGACCCATTCGATATTATTATTCAAAAAGCTTATGCAACACCGGAAGACGAAGGTTTTATCCTTATTCAACGATTTGAACCTTTTCCAATAATAAATATGCTTGCCGAAATGGGCTTTGAACACGAAACCGAACATATTTCACAATCGGAAATTTGGGTTTATTTTTATAAAAAACCAAATAGGAACAACGGAGAAAACACAAAAAACAAAACGGAAGTTGTTATACAATCGGCAACACCGGTTGCTTATCCGGTAATTATGCGATTGCTCCAATCTGATATAATCCGAAAAAATATTGCCATTAAAGAACTAAAAGTATGGGAAGAAACCGAAAAACATTTGGCTTGGATAACAACCGGAAAGGCAGACATAAGTTTTACTGCCATAATTACATCAATAAAACTGAAAAAATATGACATAAAAATTCCGGCACTTTTTGTTTGGGACAATTTTGTGATTCTAACCAGATACGAAGCAAACGATTTTAACGATTTAAAAGGCAAAGATATTTACACCCCGCTTTTTGAAGAAGCACCGCCGACAAAAATCACAAAATATTTAATGAAAGCGAACGGTTACAACCTTGATGATTTCAAATTTGTTTACGGCAAACCATTTGGAAGACCGGAACAAATTTATGCCGATTTCGTTCAAGGCAAGGCAGATACTGTAATACTTAGGGAACCGGAAGCCAGCTATGCCCTAAAAATAATGCAAGACCGCAACGAACACGTATCTATATTATCGTATAATGAAATGTGGAATAAAGCAAACCCTGGTTTTGGAAGTTTTCCCAATGCCGGTATCGCATTTAAAGGTGAATTTGTTCGCAAAAACCCCGAATTGGCAAATACATTTTTAGAAGAATTAAAGAAAGCCATTAATTGGGTAAACGAAAACAAAAAAGAAGCTGCAAAATTATCTTTCGATATGATGCGGCAACCAACCGACAGAATTGAATTATTTCTCGACAGGGTAAACTTCAATTATGTAAGCGGCGATGAGTTAGTTAAAAAAGTTAAAGACTATTTT
>DYQV01000718.1 GCA_020719105.1 Rikenella microfusus | reverse complement strand
ACCCATTTTAATACTCACCACAGAGAACGCTGAGAAACACCGAGCAAAAATATATCTGACCCCTCTGTGTCTTCCGTGGTAAAAAGAAAGCAAATGGAAAAATTAAATACCATTACTGAAAAAATAATAGGTTGTGCCATAAGGGTACATCAGCAACTAGGCCCTGGTTTATTTGAAAGCACGCATGATGTTTGTCTTGAGTATGAGCTCATTCAACAAGGTTTGTGTGTGAAAGGTCAAAAAGCCCTACCAGTTATCTATGATTCAATTAAATTAGATGCCGGATATAGAATTGATTTATTGGTTGAGAATGCCCTAATTGTTGAATTAAAATCGGCCGATGCCTTTGCGCCCATTCATGAGGCACAATTATTTACCTATTTGAAACTTTCAGGTAAAAAGTTGGGATTATTAATTAATTTTAATGTAAGGTTGTTGAAAGAGGGAATTGTAAGAAGGATAATGTAAAAACTCACCACAGAGAGCACAGAGAAACACCGAGCAAACTCTCTGATGCTCCGTGTTCTCAGTGGTAAAAAATATAACATGAAATATTCATATTTGGCATTAAACACATTAGGGGATGATTATAATCTGCAAAAAAAGCAGTGTATATTATTTATAATCAACTATTCGTGTTAATTAGTGTCATTAACTTCGTTGAGCCCTTCGGGGTTCGTGGCTAAAAATTATATACAGATGAAACCCATACTCGAAATAAAAAACATAAGCAAAAAGTACAAACTCCGCGGACAGGAATCACCCTATCTGACTTTTCGTGATGCCTTGACCTCGGGGTTTAAAAACAATAAAACCAAAGACGAATTTTGGGCACTTAATGATGTTTCGTTCGATGTTTATCCGGGCGAAAGCATTGGCATTATTGGCCGCAATGGCGCCGGAAAATCAACCTTGCTTAAAATATTATCGCGAATTACCCCTCCTACCAAAGGTGAAATAATAATCCGTGGCCGTATTGCCAGTTTGCTGGAAGTGGGAACCGGTTTTCATGCCGAACTCTCCGGTAGGGAAAATATTTTTTTAAACGGCTCCATTTTAGGGCTTACCAAAAAAGAAATAACCAAACAGTTCGATGCCATTGTTGATTTTTCGGGTGTCGAAAAGTTCCTTGATACCCCGCTCAAACATTACAGCAGCGGCATGCAACTGCGCTTGGCCTTTGCCGTAGCCGCCCATTTGGAACCCGAAATATTAATCATTGACGAGGTGCTGGCCGT
>DYQV01000176.1 GCA_020719105.1 Rikenella microfusus | reverse complement strand
AAATTGTAGCAATTCACAAAACAAAGGATAGTTTAAAAGTGAATTGATTACAATTTCTCAGTCGATTGAGTGATTTGCCTTTTCAAATCGCTCAATTTGGGATTAAGTCAAAAACTAGGTTCTCTGTACATATATTTATAACTGTAAAGTAAAAGTGACCGATATATTCTATTTTTTTTGAATTTTTGCAGGCAGCTATTTGCATACTAAAAACATCATTTAAATAATTATTATTTTAATTTTGGTAAAACGGATTTATTTTATTTCTTAATTTTATAAAAAATTTATAAATAGGTGAAACTAAAGTTGGAAATCAATAAATTATATTTTTCATAATACCCATGTTCATTAACTAAATTTAACTAGGATGAAAAAATCATTTATTCTGCTCGTTGTTATAGCATTTTCTGGTATAACACTTGCTCAAGAATTACCTTCGGATGTTGAGAAGGTATATAAGGGTGCCGAGAAACTCAAAAGCAAAAAAGAGTATAAGTTAGCAATTGTAGAGTACAAAGAAGTGTTAAGGAGTGTTAATCATGTGCCTAGTATGGTTAGTATCGGTGAAATATCGATGGAATTAATGAGTCCACCCAATTATCGTATGGCTTACGAATACTATGACAAAGCAATTCAGGAATTGGGGATTCAGATATCAGGTGCCTCAAAAGATAAGGATAAAGCTAGATTGGGACAGCAAATTGAAGAATTAACGCCAAAAAGGAATAGGGCAAAATCCTATGTTGATGATTTTGATAAGTCCAAGGATAAAAAACAAGAAGGAAATCGGTTGATGGAAGAGGAAGAAGATGTTGATTGAATTTTAATTTATATTGAATCATTAATTAAAAAGTGAGCCTATATTGAGCTCACTTTTAATATTTTATACCATTTTAATTTAAATAATCGAGGGATTCTAAATTTTAATTGTTAGATTTTAGCGGACTTTACCGTTTTTACAATACGGGAGGCTACTTTATATGGATCGGCATTCGATGCTGGTCTTCTATCCTCTAGCCAACCTTTGAATCCATTTTCAACAGCAGCGATTGGAATACGGATTGAAGCTCCACGATCAGAAACCCCAAAACTAAATTGGTCAATTCTAGCTGTTTCATGACGACCGGTTAATCTTTTTTCATTATCAGCACCATAAACGGCAATATGTTCAGCTATAAATGGACGGAAGGCTTCACATATTTTTTCAAAAGTGGCTTTGCTGCCGCAAGTTCTTAGTGTTGTGTTGGAAAAGTTTGCATGCATACCAGAACCGTTCCAATCCCCTGCTACTGGTTTCGGCTCAAGATTTATACGAATACCATGCTGTTCTGCAACTCTTTCTAACATATAGCGGGCTACCCATAATTGATCACCGGCTGCTTTTGCCCCTTTTGCGAATATTTGATATTCCCATTGGCCTTTCATTACCTCTGCATTAATTCCTTCAATGTTAAGACCTGCTTCTATGCATAAATCGAGATGTTTTTCAGCAATATCCCGACCTACTATAAACTCGCCACCTACTGAGCAATAGTAGGGCCCCTGTGGTGCTGGATAATAGCCTGGAGCTGGAAATCCATAAGGTGAGTGAGTATCTATATTCCAAAGTACATATTCCTGTTCAAATCCAAACCAAAAATCGTTATCATCGTCATCAATAGAAGCTCTTGCGTTTGTTTCGTGAGGTGTCCTATCTGGATTCATTACTTCGGTCATCACCAAAAAACCATTTTTTCTGTCCGGGTCAGGGAAGATTGCAACTGGTTTTAGTAAAAGATCTGATGAACCACCTTTTGCTTGTTCTGTGGAACTTCCGTCAAAAGACCAAATTGGGCAATCAGCAAGCTTTCCGCTAAAATCATTTACAACCTTAGTCTTGCTTCTTAATGTTTGTGTTGGCTTATAACCATCCAGCCAAATGTACTCTAATTTTGATTTCATATTAAAACATGTTTATTAATTTCATATATATATAAATATCACCGCAAAAGTAATAAATAGTAATTATATAAAAAACAAAAAAATAGAATAAATGATTATAGTAGTAAAAATAATAGGGTTATATATTTATTTAGCAGCAAAAAAACTATTATAATTACAAATAAATAATATTATTTAAACACGGTTCGTAAAATATGGGGTATAATATATTTTATGTATAAAAAATTGATAGTATTGTAATTAAGTTTTTTTCTGGTTTGTAATAAAAAAGGCCTCTTGATATTATCTGAGGCCTTTTCTCAATTTAAATTAGTATTATCTGGCAAACAATAATTCCCTGTATTTAGGCAATGGCCATATTTCATTATCCACAATCATTTCTAAATGATCAATATGGTATCTGATTTCTGATAAATAGGGTCTTACCTCTTCGGTATATAATATAGCTCTTTCATGAATATCTTCCACGGCATTGGCTTTTTTGCGTGCTTCAATCATGTTTTTAACTTTAATTTTAATCAAGGCAATTCTACCTGAAATTTCCTTAATGGTCTGGAGCTGTATTCCTGCAATTTGATCAAAATCTTTAGCATCCAGCACTTGTTTTAACCCGGTTACGTTTTCAATTAGTTGGTTTTGATACTTGTAAACTGTTGGAATAATGTGGTTAGTAGCAAGGTCACCCAATACCCTTGATTCAATTTGAATTTTTTTTGTGTAATGCTCAACTTTAATTTCGCGTCGGGCCTCCAATTCCCGTTCCGTAAAAATATGATTTGAAGTGCAAAGGGTTAAAGTTTTTGGCGAAACAAATGCATCCAAGGCTTTAACAACATCTTTTATATTTGTTAATCCACGCTTTTGAGCTTCATCGGCCCATTCCTGACTATAACCATTACCATCAAAACGAACATCTTTTGAAGCTATGATATATTCTTTGAGCACTTGGAAAATAGCTTCGTCTTTTTTAATGCCGGCATCTATTTTTGCATCTACTTCAACCTTGAATTTTTTTAGCTGATCAGCTACTGCTAAGGTTAGAAATGTCATTGGTGCCGCACAATTTGCATTAGATCCTACTGCCCTGAACTCAAATCGGTTACCGGTAAAAGCAAAAGGGGAGGTGCGATTTCTATCAGTATTATCGAGCAATAATTCAGGTATTCGTCCAATATCTAATTTTAATTCGGTCTTCTCATCGGGCGACATTTTTTTATCCGATACTCGTTCTTCCAATTCATCAAGTATCTTGCTCAAATAAGTACCCATAAAGACTGAAATTATTGAAGGGGGTGCTTCCGAAGCTCCTAAACGATGTTCGTTGCCCGAAGATACTATACTTGCCCTTAGTAAATCAGAATGGTCGTAAACTGCTTTAATAGTATTCACTATAAAAGTGAGGAATTGAATGTTTGATTTCGGGTTTTTTCCTGGAGATAACAAATTAACACCCGTGTTGGTGGCCATTGAAAAGTTGTTATGTTTTCCTGAACCATTTATTCCTTTAAAGGGTTTTTCATGAAAAAGCACCTTGAAATTATGACGTCTAGATACCTTTTTCATCAAATCCATTAAAAGCATGTTGTGATCAACAGCCAGATTAGCTTCTTCATAAACAGGAGCACATTCAAACTGGTTAGGAGCTACCTCATTGTGACGTGTTTTGATTGGAATCCCTAATTTGTATGCTTCAATTTCAAAATCACGCATAAATGCATTAACTCGGGTAGGAATGGTTCCAAAGTAGTGATCTTCCAATTGTTGATCCTTTGCTGATGAATGACCCATTAAGGTTCGTCCGGTTAACATTAAATCGGGGCGGGCCATATACAAAGCGCTATCTACTAAAAAGTATTCTTGTTCCCAGCCAAGAGTAGCAATTACTTTAGTTACATCTTTATCAAAGTATTGACATACCTCAGTAGCCGCATTATTTAAAACAGCTAACGATTTTAGTAGCGGTGTTTTATAATCAAGTGCTTCACCAGTATAGGATACAAAAATTGTAGGAATACAAAGGGTTAAGTCAAATATGAAAGCTGGCGAGGATGGATCCCAAGCAGTGTAACCTCTTGCTTCAAAAGTATTTCGTAGGCCTCCACTCGGAAAACTGGATGCATCCGGTTCTTGTTGAACAAGTTTTGCTCCGTCAAAGCTCTCAATTACACCATCATTTAAGGATGGTTCAAAAAAGGCATCATGTTTTTCGGCTGTGGATCCCGTCAAAGGATGAAACCAGTGGGTGTAATGGGTTACTCCTTTTGTTACGGCCCATGCTTTCATTCCAGAGGAGACCTGATCGGCAATACGGCGAGGAATTTTTGTGCCATTATCTATGGCATCCATTACCGAATCATAAGCTTCTTTTGAAAGGTATTCTTTCATTTTCCGCTTATCAAATACATTCTCAGCAAAGTATTCCGATGTTTTTTTTTGTGGCTGTTCTACTGGTGTTGCCTGTCGCGTCATTAACGCTTCCAGTGCTTTAAAACGAATTGTTGCCATTTTTTTTGTAATTTAGATTTGAATACAAATTTATAATTAATCATGAATATTTGTAACTAACCCTTTTAAAAGAGATGTATTATTATTGATTTATTGAAAATATTGATTTATACCCCCCCTATATTTAATCATGCAATCGTTTATCTGCTTTATTTAAAAAAAAGTACCTTTTAAGTATATTATTATTTGATGATGAGTACATTAATTTTATTTTAGATTTTGATTACATAGCAAGCTTGAATCTAAAAATTCCATATCTTCGAATAAACAATCTAAAAAAAAACCTATATGAAAAGCATTCTAAAACTAATAATTTATGTGATTCTTGCTTCAGTTTTACTGTTTGCAATTTTTCTGGGCTATAGTACCATAGCCGATTATAAGCCAGTACCTATTGAATTGTTAAGTCAGGCAAAAGGGGATGTAGTAGATGTTAAGGATACGCTGAAAGTTTTTAATTGGAATATTGGTTATTGTGGATTGGGTGATGATATGAGTTTTTTTTATGATGGAGGTGATAAAGTTAGGACTTCAAAAAAGCGGACTCAAGAAAATATTTCCGGTATTTTGGATGTGATAAAAGCACACCAAACGTTCGATTTCTTATTATTTCAGGAAGTTGATATTAGTTCAAGACGAAGCTATAAGACTAATCAAATTGACCTAATTATGAATGCTTTGGAAGGATATCATAAAAATTTAGCGATCAATTATAAAGTAACATTTGTTCCTGTTCCTCCATCAAATCCTATGGGTAAAGTAAACGGAGGTATTGCATCGTACAGTAAGTATGAACCTTTTGATGTTACCCGGCACTCATTTTTGGGAAATTATGCCTGGCCAAAAGGGCTTTTTATGTTGGATCGTTGCTTTATGGTTCAACGTTTTAATACTTCCGACGGAAGACAATTACTTGTTGTTAATACGCACAATGAAGCCTATGATACGGGATTCCTTAGAAAGGAACAAATGAAGATGTTGAAAGAATTTTTATTGGACGAATATAAAAATGGAAATTACATTATGGTTGGGGGTGATTGGAATCAAAATCCACCAATTCCTGGCGAAGAATCTATGGTGAGTACTGAGGGTCATTTAACTCGGATTAGGATAGCATCGGATTTTATGCCTGAAGGTTGGCAGTGGATATATTCCGAAAATACACCTACCAATAGAATGATTGATAAGGCTTATGATATAAAAACTACTGAAACAACAGTAATTGATTTCTTTTTATTATCACCTAATTTAAGTAAAGTTACCAGCGAAACGATAGATTTGCAGTTTAAAAACTCCGATCATAATCCCGTAACACTATCTTTTAAATTTGGAGCCAATTA
>DYQV01000175.1 GCA_020719105.1 Rikenella microfusus | reverse complement strand
CAATTTTGAGGAATAGCTTAATCGTCAGGATTATTAATGAATAATCCGGGTTAGTTGTTCTTTATTGTTAATCATTGCTTATATTTGACATGGTTGTTCAGAAATGCCATTTCAATTGCCACGCATTGGTGTTTGAAGATAAATCAAAACTAAATTGGAATTAACATCCATTCCAACTAAGTTGGACTTCCATTTATAAAAAAGTATGTGTAATCTTATTAAGAAATTATTTTAAATGTCGGCTAAGTTTTTTACCAACAATAACGAACGCAACCTTTTCGATAAATTCAAAGGTATTTTAGAGCAGATGAAGGATTTATACGCCTTTCATGCTGTAGTGGGCTATTTCCGTTCGTCAGGATACTTTGCTCTTCAACCTTATTTGGAAAACCTTAAAGAAATAAAGATTCTTGTAGGTATAAATGTCGATGAAATGTTTGCCGAAACTCAACGCAAAGGGCAGATGTTTTTAGGTAACGATGAACGCACAAAGAAAGAATTTTTAGATTGGTTTATTCAGGACATAAAAGAGGCCAAGTATTCTGAGAAAGTGGAACAGGGAGTTTTAAAGTTTGTAAACGATTTAATTGAGGGGCGCATTGAAGTAAGGGCGCACAATTCAAAAACATTACATGCTAAATTCTATTTATTCCTTCCTCAGCATCATACTGAGCATTCCGATGGTTGGGTGATTATGGGTTCTTCGAACCTTACAGATGCTGGATTAGGAATTAAAAAAGCCCCGAATTATGAATTGAATATTTCTCTAAAAGACTTTGACGATGTTACATTCGCACGTCAGGAGTTTGAACAGCTTTGGAAAGAAAGCACCAGTATTTTACCTGCCGACATTCAGCAATTCAAACAAAAAACGCACATCGGGCAAATATTTACCCCATTTGAGTTATACATTAAATTTTTAATTGAGTATTTCGGTAAAAATATTGACTACGACCCCGATACTGTAGGGGATTTGCCTAAGACATATAAGAAATTGAGTTATCAGATTGATGCGGTTAACCAAGGTTTTCAAATGCTTTTGGAGCACAACGGATTCTTTCTTGCCGATGTAGTAGGTTTGGGCAAAACCGTTGTTGCTGCAATGATTGCTAAGCGTTTCATTATTGCCAACGGCTCTATAAATACTAAAATACTGGTGGTATATCCTCCGGCAATTGAAAAAAACTGGAAAACCACATTTCGGCAATTTGGTATCGACCGCCACACCAAGTTTATTTCAAACGGTAAATTAAACAAGATTCTTGAAGGCGACCTTAATTATTGGGCTAAGGAAGATTACGACCTTGTGTTGGTTGACGAAGCACACCGCTACCGCAACCACACATCGCAGATGTTTAGCCAGTTACAGCGTATTTGTAAAGCTCCACGAAATGGTGAGGGTTTAATAACAGGAACTAAGAAAAAGGTAATGCTAATTTCGGCAACCCCATTAAATAATCGCCCACAGGATTTATATTACCAGCTTCTATTATTTCAGGATGCTCGCCGAAGCACTTTGCCGGTTACCAATTTGCAAACCTTTTTTGGTCCCATTGTAAGAGAGTACCGCGACATTATTAAAAATGAAAAACCTGACATTCAGCGAATACGCCAATTATATTCTGTAATACGGGAAAGGGTTATATCTCAAATCACAGTTCGCCGGACACGAAGGGATTTGCGAAACTATCCTAAATATCTTGACGACCTTACAGAACAAGGTATTGTATTTCCTGAAATTGCCGCACCCAAAGCTAAATTGTATGTTTTAGATGCCAAACTAAGCAAGCTTTTTTATCACACCATTTTTTACCTTACCGATGACGATAAAATTAACTTTTTCCGCTATCAGGCAATCCGCTATTTAAAAGAAGATTTACGGGAACAGTATTATGAAAAAGCTGTTTTAATTTCTCAATCTTTGGCAGGTATTATCAAAACCCTAATGGTAAAACGCCTCGAAAGCAGTTTTAAAGCGTTTAAGATAACCTTATCAAACCTTACCGTGGCTACTGGTCGAATGATTGAGATGTTTGAACGAGGCAAAGTATTTATTGCCCCGGATAAAAGCGTAAACGAAATGATGGATAATGGCATGAGCTTCGATGAAATAGAAGAAATAATCATGCAGTTAAGCATCGAAAATCCTAAAAATAATGTATTCACTGCCGAAGATTTTGATGAAGCATTTATCAAAGGGTTACGCAAAGACTATGAGCACCTGACCGAACTCGGAAAAGCATGGGATAAGGTTGAGCAAGACCCTAAACTCGATGCGTTTATTGATACCCTCAAAAACGAACTTTTTAAAACAGATAGTAACCCTTCGGGCAAATTGGTTATTTTTACTGAAAGTACTGATACAGCAGGTTATTTGCTCGAAAAACTCGAAATTGCTTTAAGCCAGAAAATTCTCTTTGTATCGTCTGCTAATCGCAGCAAACTATTTGAAGTAATTCAAGAAAACTTCGATGCCAATTACACAGGCGAGCAGAAAGATGATTATAAAATTGTGATTACTACCGATGTATTAGCCGAAGGTATCAACCTGCATCGTGCCAACGTAATTGTTAATTACGATACTCCCTGGAATGCAACCCGTTTAATGCAACGCATCGGACGTGTAAACCGTATTGGCAGCGTGGCAGGGGTAATTTATAACTACAATTATTATCCTTCACAGCAGGGAGACGAAGAAATTAATTTATACAACAACGCTCTGGTAAAATTACAGGGCTTTCATACTGCTTTTGGAGAGGACACCCAAATATACACACACGAAGAATTGGTTGAACAGTTCGAATTGTTCAAGGAAGGGGTAAAAGACGATGAAGACAAACGCCTTTTATTTCTGCGCTTTATTCGGGAATTTAAAGATGCCAACCCAAAAGAGTATAAAAGGATTAAAAGCTTTCCAATAAAGGCACGTACCGCCCGTAGTGCAAAACAGGCTGGCATACCCGATTTAGCAGCCAATTCTGTTATTTTTCTGAAATCGCCTTATAAAACGGAGTTTTACAGGGTCGAAACCAATGGAAAAGTAAACAGCCTCACATTTATCGAAGCTGCCGAAATATTTAAAGCCGAACCCTCAGAACAACCTTTTTCTTTGCCCGATAGCCATTACAAACAGGTTCAAAGCGCACTCGAAACCTTCGAAAAAGATTTTTTAAGCGTAGCTGCTGAAGTAGTTACAACCACCGACAAAGCGGATGCAATTTCGGCGCAAGCCCGTAAATTCTTGCGTGATATGAAGGCAATTACAAAACTACCAAATGTAAAAGCAGCTTGCGATAACCTAATGCAATCCATAGAGAAAGGTGAGCATACACCGCTACCAAACGAAGTACGTAAAATTCGTCAACAGCTCGAAAAGAAACAAATTACTTACGGACAGGTGGACAACCTGATTTTATTATTGGCTAAAAAATACGATGCCGGAGAACCCGACGAAGCTGAATCAAGCAATAATTCCACCATTGATTTTAGCATATATCCCGAAATAGTTTTATCTCAAACTTATATTGACTAATGGACAAAAAACACCTTCAACACAATATCCTTTCTGCTTCATACGATAGAGCTACATGGCAGGAGGTGTTAAAAGAATATTTTGGGGTAAAACGCTTGCACCAAAACCCAACACCAATATTACTAACTGCTAACGATATTGCTAAAAGTGCTGTGGAATTAGGCAGTTTCGATACGGTTGACGACCGTTTGGTTGGTATTTATGAAATAACCCTTAAAGAAGATGCCACAACAAAAATTGCCATCAATAAAATAGGCTTGCGCAATCTCTTACGCAGTGTTTACAAGTACGATGTTGATGGTGCTTTAATTGTTTTTATACATGGCAATAAATGGCGCTTTAGTTATGTATCTGAAATTCGCACCGAAGAAGGTAAAATAGAAACCGAACCCAAAAGATACACGTACCTTTTTGGTGAAGGAGAAGGTTGCCGTACCGCATCTGACCGGTTCGAAAACATAAAAGGCAAACCAATTTCCCTGATTGATTTATCTGATGCTTTTTCAGTTGATACGCTTACCAAACAATTTTACAAAGAATTATTCGATTGGTACCAATGGGCTTTATCGGCCACCGATGGTTTTGCTGTAACCTACCCCAACGATACCAGTACGGAAGTCGATGACCGAAAAATTGAAGAACACATTATTCGCCTAATAACCCGTTTAATGTTTGTTTGGTTTATAAAACAAAAGAAATTGGTTCCAAACGAACTATTTTCTATGGTGGCACTGAAACAAATACTTAAAGATTTTGACCCACAAAGTAAAAAACAAGGCAATTATTACAATGCCATATTACAAAATCTGTTTTTTGCTACACTCAATAAAGCAATTGATGAACGTGCCTTTGCAAACGACGGGGAACATAAAAGCCGTAAAGAACATTATGGTATAAAATCGCTATTCCGCAATCCAAAAAACGATACTTGGTTTGCTAAAACGAACGAAGAAATAGTAAATATTTTTTCCTCTGTGCCATTTCTAAATGGGGGGTTGTTTGAATGTTTAGATAAAGAAACTGATTTGAAAGGCAAAATAATGTATTTCGACGGTTTTAGCCGTGAAGCAGGCAGGCAGCAAAGGGCATTTATTCCAAATTGTCTTTTCTTCGACCCATTAAAAGGCATCATTCCGCTACTCGAAAAGTACAATTTCACTATTGAAGAAAACACGCCTACTGAAATAGAAGTGGCACTTGACCCCGAACTATTGGGTAAGGTTTTTGAAAACCTGTTAGGGGCATACAACCCCGAAACCAAAGAAACGGCACGCAAGCAATCGGGTTCGTTTTACACGCCTCGCGAAATTGTTAATTACATGGTCGATGAATCGTTGATTGCACACCTTAATACCAAATGTCCAAAGGTGGGTGAAGAGCAAATACGCCAGTTATTTAAACCGGAAGCAAATTCAATAAACCTTGACAATTCAACACGGTTGGCGATAATTAACGAATTAAAATCAGCTAAAATACTTGACCCCGCCTGTGGTTCAGGGGCATTTCCTATGGGTGTGCTAAACCGGATGGTTAACTTATTGCAAAAGCTGAACGACGAAGAAGCCTCAACCCCTTACCAACAAAAACTTCATTTAATTGAAAATTGTATTTATGGGGTCGATATTCAAACTATAGCAGTGCAGATTAGCAAACTCCGTTTTTTTATTTCGTTGGTGTGTGAGCAAACGCCCAACGCAAACAAAGCCGATAATTATGGCATTACGCCACTGCCCAACCTTGAAACCAAGTTTGTGGCAGCCAATACCCTGATTGGGTTGGAAAAGGCTTTTACCGACAAATTAGACCTCGGTTTTACTGAAATCCGCAAGTTAAAAGAAAGCCTTTGGAATATACGAAGCCAGCATTTTTCGGCACGTAATGCCAGTGTAAAACACGAATTGCGCAACACCGACCAAAAACTGCGTAAAGAAATACAAACCAAATTGGTTGATATAGCTACCAAACCCGACTTAGAAAAAATGGAACGTTTGCAAACCGAAATAAAAGCATTGCAAACCGAAAAGGAACAATATAAAGGTGAAAATTGGGTATCGCTGTTACCCCCACAGGCAAAGCAAATATCTATGTTCGACGACCACAAAGCCCCCGAACAGCAAAGCCTGCAAATTGACAAAAACAAAGAAGAGCGTACCCGGATTGAAAAGCTTATAAAAGAAAAACAAAAAGAACTCGAAAAAGAAACCGCCAAAACCAAAATACCCGGTTTCGAAAACGAAGCAGCACAGCTTGCCGTGTGGAA
>DYQV01000174.1 GCA_020719105.1 Rikenella microfusus | reverse complement strand
GTGCTCAGGTATGAATAAAGCGGGTTAATAATCCAATCATTCTTTATTATTCTCTAAGTTCCTGATATTTCACTTTATTTACCATCCAGGCGGTTCAATCCTTTTATTGCTAACGGGTAATTTGGTGATTGATCCAGTGCTTTCAAATAATCGGTACGGGCTTCCTCTTTTTTACCCATCTTTTCGAAGCAAAATGCACGGTTGCACAAGGCATCCGGAAAAACGGGTTTGCTCATCAGGGCACTGTCGAAATAAGCAATAGCCCGCTCATATTCGCCATAATACGTCATTTCAATATATCCCAAATTAAAATGGACGAAAGGAAATTGGTTGGAAACCTCATGGAGCAGGTATTGATAGGTTGCAATGGCTTGTTCCAGTTTTTTAGTTTGCTGGTAAAACATGGCTTTTGCATACAACGCTTCATAACTATTGGGCATTATTCGCAAGGCATTGTTATAATAGGCTACCGCAATGGAATCGTTTTTAGCAGCAAACAGTAAACCGAGCTGCATGTAAGCATCGTAATAATCAGGCTCCCGTTCCACTGCAATCTGAAAACTGGTAATTGCTTTTGGAATATTTCCTATTTCAATAAATACTAAGCCTTTAGTAAAAAAAGCCGGCGCATAAAAAGGATCTATTTCAGTGGCTTGATTCAGATACGAGATGGCTTTTTTATAGTCCTGAATATAAAAATACAAATTTCCCAGCCGATATACTATTTCTTTATTATTTGGAATTAATGTATTTCCCTTTAGAAGCAGTGAATTAATAGTTTCCGATTTTCCCAACTGTAAATAAAAATCAGATAGCTTGATGTAATAAATAGGGTTCAATGAATCGAGCCGGTTGGCAATGGTAAGGTCGTTTATGGCACGGGCCAAATTACCAATTTCTAAATAGATATCGGCACGGTTTGAGTAAAGCTCATGGTTACGGGGGTTTTTCCGTATTAGTTGAGTTACCGAATCAATTCTTAACGAATCGGATATTGGTTTTTTTGTTGAATCAATTGGGTTTTTTATTTTGTTGTTACAGGATACCAATACGAACAACAAACCCACAACTATTAGAGATTTATATGGGTGTTTTTGCATTTCTAATCTTAGGAATTATTGTTTATGTTACTATTTTCATCAAATCCTTTCAGTAATCAAATATACGAATGGTTGAAGAAATAAGTGCAAATTGAATCAATCTTTAAAACACCAAAAATAATCGGTTAAAATAAGCACACCTGCTATAAATTGAGCAGGTGTGCAACGGTTTTATCATACAAGGCAAATGTATTCCGATGGTTTATTCAGTTATTTTTATGGGACTTTTTGAAATCACTTCCACAATTTTTTTCTCCAATTCAGTTGATAATTCAGGATTGTCCATTAATAAAGCACGTACAGCTTCTCGTCCTTGACCTAGGCGGGTTTCGCCGTAACTAAACCAGGAACCCGACTTTTTAATAATGTTGTATTCAACACCTAAGTCGATAATTTCACCGGTTTTGGAAATTCCTTCGCCATACACAATATCAAATTCTGCTTTACGGAATGGAGGAGCCATTTTGTTTTTCACAATTTTAACGCGAATCCGGTTACCGGTAATTTCTTCACTGTCTTTTATTTGGCCAATTTTGCGGATATCGACCCGTACCGATGCGTAAAACTTAAGGGCATTACCGCCTGTTGTTGTTTCCGGGTTGCCAAACATTACCCCAATTTTGTCGCGCAACTGGTTGATAAAGATACAGCAAGTCCTTGTTTTTGAAATATTGGCTGTAAGTTTCCGCAAGGCTTGCGACATTAACCGGGCTTGCAACCCCATTTTAGAATCGCCCATTTCACCTTCAATTTCAGCTTTTGGTGTAAGAGCAGCTACCGAGTCAATCACAATGATATCAACAGCTCCGGAACGTATCAAATGATCGGCTATTTCCAACGCTTGTTCGCCGTTATCGGGTTGCGAAATGAGTAGATTTTCAATATCCACACCTAATTTTTCGGCATAAAAGCGGTCGAAGGCATGTTCGGCATCAATAAAAGCAGCAATTCCTCCGGCTTTTTGGCTTTCGGCTATTGCATGAATGGCCAATGTGGTTTTACCCGACGACTCTGGTCCAAATATTTCAATAACCCGGCCTTTTGGGAATCCACCAACTCCTAAAGCCAAATCAACACCAATTGAACCGGTGCTTATACTTGGCACTTCTTCAATCACATAATCGCCCATTTTCATAATGGCACCTTTGCCATACGATTTTTCAATTTTATCAAGTGTAAGCTGCAATGCTTTAAGTTTTTCTTTACTTACATCCGTTGCTGCCGCTTTTGGTTCTTTAGCCATAATATCAATAAGTTAATCAGTTATTTTTTTAATTTATCCGAATGGTAAATATAGGTAAATAGTGTTAATAAGAAAACTCCAAAAATCAATGCTCAAAAAACATGAAAGAATCAAAATTCAAACTATCGACATTGTTAAAATAGTAATTATTAAAAAGATGTGATTGTTCATTTTGAGATTTGATATTTGTTTTTTGAAATTTTCTTGCAATTGCTGCGTGAGATCGGTTTTGCCTAAGTTGTAGTTTTCTAAGAGGCAATATTTATATCACGAAACGGATATGCTTTATTCTTCAAGCGGAATCTCTTGCAGATTTACTAACAATTTATTTTCTTTTGCTTTAATACCGGTAATTACAAACCGTTGTTTGTTAACAGATACTCCCCTTGTTAATTTCTGATAGGAAGTTTTTTGATAGTCATCGCCAAGAAATTTTATATTTTCAGGTTTTTCCCGGGCAGTTTCAATAATTTGGGTCATTACCGATTTGAGGTATTCTTTCCATAAGCCATGCGAAAAATAACATTGACTAACTGAGTCTAATGCAGGAATACCTTGGTATGAGAGCGAATAAATGGGAATCTGAATTTCTTGTCCTTTCAAATCGCTAATTACATCGTTCCGTGCTCCAAATTCAGTTAACTGATAGAAATGCATCTTAGGTTCAGGGGTAGTTCGTGATTTTACTTTCAACTCATAAATTGACTCCAATTGGCCCATATTAGAGCTTTCGGTTTCATTTTTATAAAATTCTAAATTAACTTCATCTACCTGACTTGTTTCCACTTTTGTTGGAGCCGCATATTTAATTAGCACCAATGTTTCGTCGAATGCATTGCGGAACGAATCAACTACGGTATAATATTCACTGGAACAAGGTATTTTTGAGGTGATACGGGTAAAATGCTCATATACTATATCGGTCGATTGGTCCACTTCGTTTAAAAAAAAATCACAAAGTAATTGGGTAGTTGATTTTCGTAATACATTGGCCATTATTTCGGCCCGGTAAATGGCTTGTTGCATCGATTCGATAGAATCTAATCCAGGATCCGAAATGCCTATGGCAAACACTTCGTTTTTATCAGATACTTTGGGTTGAATGAACCACTCTGGCACTTGTTGCGAAGGTACATACTGATATAAAGCCGAATGATTTTCTCTCTTGGAATAGTTTTCGTCTTCAATTTCATTAATTTCTTGATTAAATGTTTTCTCAAAATTTTTCTGTTCCCATTGCGAAAACGAAGTGTAAACAATGATTAAAAGAGTAATGATAAGAATAAATTTTTTCATTGGGTTTCTGTTTATTCGATTCGAAGATAACTATTTTTAAAACAAGGGAATAATGGTATGATGAGAATTTTATAAAATTGGTTGATTCATAACGTATCAAACAAAACCTTTTTTTTAACTTTGAGGTCAAGTCTCTTTTGGATGCATTAATTGCCGAATTTTGAGATCGTTTTTTGTAGTAATTATAAACAGTAATCTCCAAATACCATGAAATCAACCGGGTTGTTTTTTTTAGCACTTTTCGTTGCAACTGGGCTACAGGCGCAAATTGCAGGCAATTTATTTTCTTCAAAAAGTGGAAAAATTGCTTATCGTTATGAATATTCAGGCAGCGTTACCAATTACTCCATTTATTTTGATGATTATGGAAAAAAACAATGCTTTGATTTAGTTGGTAGCAATGCGGGTGCTTCCGATCATTCGCGCACCATTATTACCCCTGAAACCATGTATGTAATTAATTATGACGATAAACAAGTCATGAAATTCCCGTTGGATGCCAAAGAAAAAACGATTGACGCGTATGGCGGTTCTTCGGCGGGTGGAGTTGATTTACAGGAGATGATGGCCGAAATAACTAAAAGTGGCAAAGGGAAAGTAGGCCAAGAAACCGTATTGGGTAAAAACTGCGATGTTTATGTATTTAACGAATCGGAAGAAGGAAAGGGTAAATATTGGATTTGGAAAGAATTTGTTGTAAAGGCTGATTTTTTAGATGAAAACGGTAATCATTCATACATTGAAGCCAAAGAAATTGCCATAGATGCAACTGTTGACAGTAAGATATTTGAAATTCCCAGTGGGTTTGAAATTATGGATATGTCGCAGACAATGCAGCAAATGAAGCAGCTTCAGGAAATGTATGGCGTTCCGGAAGATGATGGGGAATAAAGCGGTACCTTATTCTATCGGCGAAACAAAAAGAAGTCTTGTTTGATTATAAAGGTTAATCCCATACTATAATCCACATTGCCATTTATTAAGTCAAAATAGGTGTCGCCCATCAGCCCTAAATAAATTCCGCGGTAAATATCCTTAGAATAAAACAGGTGTATGTTTAGTAGCTCCCTGTTTTCTTGATGATAACCCAACCCTTTTTCGGAATAACTCTGGTAAATGGGATGTCCCATGATGGAAAGGAACCGTGATGAATTCCAATACTCCATCTGAAAATAACTGTTTTTTATTCCAAAGGTAAGCTGGTTGAGAATACCCATTCCGTTAGAGTAAATACTTGTAACTGTTGGTGAATTGTCTTTAAAACCGAGGAACTGGGATTCAATCGAAATTCTATCAAGGTATTTGTAGGGCAATTTTTTTTTAATGCACACACCAAGGCTGGAGTTTAAAAGTGTTTGCATGGGAGTTGATAAGGTGTCAATTTGGCCGCCACGATGGCCAACCACTGCTGAGGCAGGTAAAGTTATTTCCCATTGCTGATTTTTCAAAAGAGAAGGAATCGCTGATATTCCGGCAGTTAATTCTTCCTGCTTCGAATCCATAGGAAATATAAAACTTCGCCAATCAAGCCAAGTGTCGAAAAAAAGCCGGTCTTTTTCAACCAAAAATTGCAATCCGTTTTCCAGATTATCGGTAAAATATCGTTCCGAAAAAAGTATGGGCTCAGGCAACTTGTGGTTGATGGTTCCCCTGATGTTGCCCATAATCAGCGAAAAATCGTTTTTCAGGTAGGTTACCGAGTAAGTTGGAACTATGTTGGTATAATTGTTGATGCCGCTGTATTTAAGCAGATGCACCCCACCTTGAATAACAATATGTTCATTAAAATGATACTGCAATTCGGGGGTAATAAAATAGCCAATCAAGGTATAGCCACTCACTATATCGTTAAAGAATTCGTTGTTCCACAAAAAATTTGCATTGTTAAAACTTAAATAGAGTGCATGGCTGTCTTTCACCAAATGGCTGACTAACAAAGGGTGTTGGGTGGGATAAGTAAAAGCAAAACTTTTTGCCCAAAACAACCACAAAAAACAAGCGATATAGAATCCTTTTTGCAACATGGTTCAAATGTAAATAAATTTCGGATATAAGTTTTCGATGAGGGTTGATAAAGCGGATCATTGAACCCGGATTATTCATTAACCCATCTTGCAGCCTTTCGCTAAAAAAAGTAGAAAATATAGCCTAAAAT
>DYQV01000173.1 GCA_020719105.1 Rikenella microfusus | reverse complement strand
CTAGATTCCTTTCCTATATTGGGTATTTGTTGTTGGATGCACAACCCGCAGAATTTCCGCTACTGCATTAGCTTTTCCGCTCAGTAGGTTTTCGAATAGCTTTATTAAAGATAAATTATCTGTTTCTAATTGCGTATCAGTATTTATAGTACGCAAATCAATTAAAAAACCGGCAAAGATATCCGGTAACTCAGAAATAATAGGTGTGTTTAAGTAATTCACCTGATTGTAAATGCTATGATAAAACCCTTTTTGTTTTTTAATATAAAAAGTTGCTTTTTTACTATTGGTTATGGTTGCTGTTCTTTCACATTGGGGAGTGCAGTAGTCATCTATTTCATCTTTTACACAGCCTGTAACCTGATGAAACAGACATTGCCTGCTGGTCATCAGCAAAATCGGGTGATAGATGCTGTAATACAAATTAAAATCCTCCGGTTTTTTAATGCCCTTAATCTGAATTCTATTCAGTTCGTTGGAAACGAACGCTCCGGAACAATTAAAATTCTCCTTTAAACAGAGTAAACTGTATGAATTAACCAGATTTAAATAAGGTCCGGCTATCCATGGAATTCCATTTTTATGAGCTTCATAAGCTATTCCGGTATTATTGGTGACCAAACAATGTGGATTTACCCGCACCATAAATTCTATTGCCGCCAAATAGTCATCCCCAATCAAAATGGATGGAAACCAGGGTATCATTCTTTTGTTTTCTTCAAATAAGGTAATATACTCCGGCAATCGGTTCTTTAAACTATCGGGGATTTGAAAATAGATGGTAGCTTCTGTTTCATTGCACAAATACAAATCATCGGGTGATGAGATTAATACCGAAAGTGTTGGCTTCAGTGTGCTGTTTTTATTTTTTCTTACTACCGGAACAGCAACCGGTTCCCGGTATTCCCTCGATTGGTTTAAAATATATAGCAATCGTGTTTTTATTGATGTGAGTTCCTTAAAAGGAAGAAAAACATGTGGATGCAAATTTTCCAAATCCAAGGTTTCAATAAAATATTCCGTATCATCAATGGCTTTCAGTCGGCTTAAAAGTACTTCCTTAGTTAATTCCTCCGCACTGGCATCAATAAGGTTTACTTCAGAATACAAAGTAAATTCTGATTCCGGTGTTTTTACCGTTATTTTCAAGGGTGTGCCTACTTCTCCGGAAACAGCAATTACTAAGGGAGCTTTGGCAATACTTACCCTATTGATTTCCGCTTCAACGGTTGCAATCATATCCGTTCGTTCATCATATACAGCTCCTTTGGCCTTTTCCAGATTCCCCTGCGAAGCATGACCAACAGTTTCAGCAAGATGAATAGCGGAATGGTCGCGGGCATTATCAATAAACAAATCACTATTTATGGTTCCTTTTAAAAATGCATTTGAAAAATTTCGGTTAAATACCTTATATAAAGAACTGTTATCAGTATTTACTGTGTTTTCATTTAAAAAACCATCCATTTGTTTTCTCCAGGCATCCACAATGGTATATACATAATGAAACTTCTTTATCCGACCTTCAATTTTCAACGAATCAACCCCGGCCTCATAAAGTTCCCTAAGGTTCGTAAATGCTGAGTTGTCTTTAAGGTTAAGCGGGAAATCTTTACCTGCTGAAGTTGTTTCATAACGGTCGCGGCAAGGCTGGCTACACCGCCCCCGGTTGCCGGAATTTCCACCGTGAACCGAACTCATATAGCAGACTCCTGAAAAAGAGAGGCAATAAGAGCCATGAACAAATACTTCGGTTAACATCTGTTTTTTATGTGCCGTTTCCGATAAGTGTTTTATCTCATGGATTGAAAGCTCCCGCGAAAGGTTTACTCTGGTAGCATTCAGTTTGCTTAAAAAATGGATCTGACCTTGGTTGTGCGTGGTAAGTTGAGTAGAAGCATGTATTTTAAAACTCTTAAAGTAGCTGTTTAACAGATAAAATAACCCCAGATCCTGAATTATAATTCCGTCAATACTGGTATTGATTAATCGGTTGAGTAAACCAAAAAGTGCCGGAATCTCACTTTCAACAATAAGTATATTTAGCGTTAGAAATACCTGACACTTGTTTTTATGGGCTAATCGCAGAATCCCTTTTAATTGTTCGAAGGTAATATTTGCAGCGCGGTTACGGGCATTAAATTTATCGAGACCGCAATAAACGGCATCGGCCCCGGCAAGAATGGCTGCTTTTATGGAATCGATATCTCCACCCGGTGCCAACAATTCCATTTTTTTATTCACATCCACTTAATAATGAATCATCTGATTATAGCAATCCAACTGCAGCCTCTTCATCCATCACCCAGATTAATTTGCCATCAACCGGTTTTATATGTGCTGCTGGAAATCTTTCGAACCCTTGCATTTTTTTAAAAATAGTTGAAACAATAGGTGCTTTGCTTTTTCCGGTTACTAAAAAATAAACCCATGCCGCATTGTTTATGACCGATCCGGTAAGGGTAATTCGGTTTTGTCGGTTATAAGGGTTTTGAGTGGCCTCAACCGTTTTTGCCGAGGTTAATAGTTCCATAGAGGGTGGAAAGATGGAAGCGGTATGGCCGTCGTCGCCCATGCCTAATAAAATGATATCGAAACGGGGCAAACCATTTGTAACCTCAACTAAGGTATCAATTTCATGTCCATACCGTTCCGCTTCCTGTTGGGGCTCATTTTTGCCCATGATTTGGTGAATATTATGGCTGGGGACGGCAATTTTATCGAACAGGGTCTTTTTTGTATTTCCAAAATTGCTTTCTTCGCTGGTTGGTTCAACGCAGCGCTCGTCCACCCAAAAGAAATGGATATGATTCCAAGGCATCTTTTCGGTATAATTTTTTGCCCATTGTTCAAACAAAATATAGGGAGTGGTACCGCCCGAAATGGCCATGGTTATCCTGTTTCTTTTTAATTTCTGAATTATTTGGTAAAGTTCCTCAGCTAAAGATGTCGCCAGTACTTCTTTGGTTTTATAGATTTTATGGTTCATTTTATTGTAGCCTTTCTCCTCTTAATATTCATTTTCTTATGACTTAATACTTTTGTATTCCTTTTTTAAAAATCAACTCTTTCGGCGCATGATACATTCTCGACTAGAATTAATTCTATTGCATGCGCCGATTATTGTTTTTTATTTGAATACCCGGTGCGTTCCGCTAAAGCGAGACACGTGCACCGGGCTGAGTTCTTTCAGGCCTTCAGCCTGTTTACTGACTGTGAAATATAGGCTCATCCGTCTTTTGTCTTATATCTCATGTCTAAAGTCTCTCATCTAATATCTAAAGCTCACAGTATTCACCATCGTTGCTCAGGTTTTTGCACGGATAGCGCCAGGTAATTTCCGGTTCTTCAATCAAAGAATCGGCATTTGCAGGGCCCCAGGTTCCCGCCGGATAGCCATATACCGGAATATCCGGGTGGTTTTTCCATGCATCCAGGATGGGTTGCACAAACGCCCAGGCCTCTTCCACGGCATCGCCCCGAATGTATAAGGTTGAATCGCCCTGCATACAGTCGAGCAACAATCGTTCGTAGGCCGAGGTAATTTTCATATCCTGCACTTCGGAATAGTGGAAATCCATGTTAGCAGTTTGCACGTTGAAACCCACACCCGGAACTTTCATCCCAAACTTGAACAGCAATCCCTCGTCGGGCTGAACCCTTATTACCAGTTGGTTGTGGGTGTTGATGCTTTGGTGCTGGTAGGCAAAAATATGGTGCGGCGATTTTTTAAAATGGATCACAATTTCGGTAACTTTTGTGGGAAGCCTTTTACCGGTGCGGATGTAAAACGGAACGCCGTTCCAGCGCCAGTTGTCGATAAAAAACTTCATGGCGACATAAGTTTCGGTGCGGCTTTCGTTCGATACGCCTTCTTCTTCGCGGTATCCTGGTAAATGTTCCCCTTTTAAGGAGGCACCCGTATATTGCCCTCGGATAACAAAATCGGTAACTTCCTCTTCCTTTATGGGTCGCAAGCTCTGCATCACTTTCAACATCTCGTTGCGGATGGCTTTCGATTCGGCATGAATGGGAGGTTCCATAGCCACAATGCCCACTAATTGCAATAGGTGGTTTTGAACCATGTCGCGCAAAGCCCCGGCCTGATCGTAGTATCCTCCGCGGCCCCCGATGCCCAAATCTTCCGATGAGGTAATTTCAACATGGTGCACATAATTGCGGTTCCACAGCGGTTCAAAAATACCGTTGGCAAACCGCATCACCAAAATGTTCTGAACGGTTTCCTTTCCTAAATAATGGTCGATACGGTAAATCTGGTTTTCGTTGAAATAACACATCAGTTTTTTGTTCAGGTCTTTAGCCGACTGGTAATCGACCCCAAATGGCTTTTCAATTATAATGCGTTTCCACGATACATCTTCCTTGTCTTTATTAATGCCGGCGATGGTCAGACCTTGGGCAATTTTTTCGTACAAAACAGGTGGTGTAGCCAAATAATAGATGTAATTCTCTGGCATATCAGCCGCCGCCCTCAATTCGTTCAGTTTGTCTTTCAATATATGGTAATCATCGGAATTCCCGGTGTCGATGGATAGGTATGAGGTGGTTTGCAAAAACGATTTCTGTTTATCCTCTTTACCCTTATCGTTTGGCAGCCAACCTGCCATTTTTTCACGGAAACCGGTATCGGTGAGTTCAGTGCGGCCTACTCCAACAATAAAAAACTTTTCGGGTAACAGGTTTTGTATGAATAAATCGTACAAAGCAGGTATCAACTTGCGCTTGGTTAAGTCGCCCGATGCGCCGAAAATGACAATAATATGGGGGTCCAAGTTGTTCATGTTTGTAAAATTAAAGTGAGTCGTCAATCTTTTATGCTTTTACAGCAAAGAATTTTGTATGTTTTTTTGTAATCTTTTTAGGAAAGTGAAAGTCATTGGCTAGATCTTGAAAGACTTCTGAAGTTTTTATTCTTTTATTCCGATCGTTTTAATCGCTAATGCTCTAAACTCTTCCGATATTTTTATGGATTCTTCCAATTCATCTTTTGTTAAATAGACAGTATTATCCGGATACCTAATCTGAACACTAAATCCATTTAACAGTATTGCTTTATCGTAAATTGCTTCCGCAATATCCAACCTTTGGGCCAAAACATCCAGCAAATAAACCAAGTTATGAGAACGTTGGAATCCAATTCCGAAATTTTCAAGCATTGCCTTAATATATTTTTCTGTGGCTTGTTGGCAATGAAAGGCAATGGTATCACAGTATTCTGGAATATGTAAATAAATCAGTTTTGCAGAACCTAACTCATGGTCGGCTTTCTCAATCCATTCTTTAACAATCTTACTAACAGCGCTCATATAGTATTTTTGATGTCTTTATGGCGGTGAAAAGAAACGTGCCTTTTTCATTCCTTTCCTGTTCGAATTCTTTGGATGTATAAACAAGAATATCCATGGGGATCATTGACCCAATTAATAATTTTTGTATATCAAAGCTTCTTTTATGTCGAGGCAATTCGGAGTCTTTTACAATCAATAAGTCAATATCACTGTCACTATTCGGGTTTCCAGCGGCATAGGAACCAAATAGGATAATCTTATCAGGATTAAACCGAACGGCTATCCTATTTACAATTTCATCAATCTTTTTTGTATCTATCATATCTTTACTGAAATCAGATGCAAGTTAGCAAAAATTGTCTTTTCATTTGGGACTAAGTTTTTTTTGGCTGCAACTCTATAGCTTCAAAAACTGTATGATTTGTATTTCATTGCTTTTACATCCTAATTTTTGTAATGAAGGGCATTGAAAAACAGAACTCACCGTTATATTAA
>DYQV01000172.1 GCA_020719105.1 Rikenella microfusus | reverse complement strand
GTCCTTTCAGGACGTTTTTTTGTTTTGCTCCCAATCATTTCCTTATACTTCGGTATCTCTTCCAAAAAATGATAGGAGCTTTTATCATAATCCATTTTGCAGCAATAATGTTTTAAGCCATTGCTTACTATTAGGTAATCCACATTAAGTGTTAAGTTGTATGTGGCAATCTGGTCGAAGGTTTTTTGACTTATGGTTACTGAAGGGGCTTTGAGTTCAACTATCAATTTGGCAATGCCCGTTTGGTCGAATACCACCATATCGCAGCGCCGTATCAAACCATTCAAGGTTAACGTCATTTCCATGGAAATAAGTCCTGAGGGAAACTGAAGTTCCTGGATTAAATAGAGCAGGAAGTTTTGGCGGACCCATTCTTCGGGCGATAAGGCCACATACTTTTTTCGTATCGGATCAAAAATTTTGTCTCCTTTCGAACTTATCCTTAATTGCTGTGAATAATCGGGTAGGTTTAAAACTTCCATTTTTGTGATAAAAATAACAGTTTCCGAAATACTTGAAGAAATAAGTTTTCAACATTTAATAAGCTGCTTTGTAAAACTTAGCATTATAGGGTATATTTGAACATTGAGTAAAAAAGTATGAAAACAAAAGAAGAAATTGTAGCCAACTGGCTGCCTCGATACACAGGATTGGCCCTGGAAGATATTGGGAAGCATATTTTACTTACCAATTTCCAATTATATGTTGATATGTTTGCCAAACAGTTCAATGTTCCGGTGGTTGGGGAACAACAAAATATGCCCAATGCCTCGGCCAATGGAATTACCATCATAAATTTTGGAATGGGTAGTCCAAATGCCGCCACGGTTATGGATTTGCTAACTGCCATTGCTCCAAAGGCAGTGCTCTTTATTGGGAAATGTGGCGGTTTGAAAGCAAAAAATAAATTGGGCGATTTTATCCTTCCCATTGCAGCCATTCGCAGCGATGGAACTTCGAACGATTATTTGCCTCCTGAAATTCCGGCTCTTCCGGCATTTAATTTACAACGGGCGGTTTCATCGGCAATCCGTGATGCCGGACTCGACTATTACACCGGAACCGTTTTCACTACCAACCGTAGGGTGTGGGAATACGATGAGCGCTTTAAAAAATATCTTCAAAAAACCCGTTCCATAGCAATTGATATGGAAACAGCCACTATTTTTATTGTCGGCTTTGCCAATCAAATTCCTACGGGTGCTTTGCTGTTAGTATCGGACCAACCCATGATTTCAACCGGTGTAAAAACCGCCGAAAGCGATAAAATGGTTACCGACAATTTTGTTTCAAACCACCTGCAAATAGGGATTTCTGCCTTAACAACCCTAATTAAAGGTGGACAATCGGTAAAACATCTTAAATTTTAGACAAAAAAGAACATGCAAACCTACGAACAGATAGTTTCTGATATAAAAAAGAAAATCTACAAACCCATTTATTTCCTTATGGGTGAGGAATCATTTTACATTGATGAGATAACCACTTTGCTCGAAAAAAGCATTTTGCCCGAAGAGGAACGCTCTTTCAACCAATCCATCTTTTATGGAAAGGATATTGAAATGGGGACCTTGCTCGACAATTCCCGTCGCTTCCCGATGATGAGTAATTACAATGTGGTAATTGTTAAGGAGGCTCAAAACATGAAGGGTATTGACGGGTTGCCTTCCGATCAAACCGATCCGTTTATGCTTTATTTGGAAAACCCAGCAAAATCAACCATCCTTGTTATCAATTATAAAGGTAAATCGCTCGATAAACGAAAAAAAATATACAGTTGCATCGATAAAAACTCGGTTTTGTTTGAGTCAAAACGGATATACGATAATAAAGTAGGCGAATGGATTATAAAACAGCTAAAAGAGTCAGGAAAAACCATTGATGCTAAGGCTGCCGAGTTGATGGCAAGCCATTTAGGAAATGATTTATCGCTGGTTGCCCGTGAGCTTGAAAAATTAGTTATTGTTGCTCCAAAAAATGGCCCAATAACTATGAAAGAAATTGATGAACATGTTGGCATCAGTAAGGACTTTAATATTTTTGAACTGCAAATGGCTTTGGCAAAAAAAGATATCTATCGGTCCAATTTAATAGTTACCCATTTAGGTCAAAACCCCAAAACAAAAAGTATCATACCGCTCATCGCCTTTTTATATTCCTATTTTTCCAAACTATTAATGATACACAGTTCCAGCGACAAAACAAGGCAATCACTGGCTGCTCTGTTGGGAGTAAATCCATTTTTTGTGCAGGATTATCTCGATGCTGCTAGAACTTTTCCGGCAACTAAGTGCATGGCAATTATTGGATTTCTCCGGGAATATGATGCCAAATCGAAAGGAATTGATAACCCAACTACCGATGATTTGGAATTGATGCGCGAATTGGTTTTTAAAATCCTGTATATTTAACCAATTGATTGATTCAACCTCAAATATCACCATTTATAAAGCTTCGGCCGGTTCCGGAAAAACATTCCAGCTCACGGGTGAATACCTAAAACTCATATTTAACCCATCAAATAGTTTTAAAAACATTTTGGCGGTAACCTTTACCAACAAAGCTACCGGTGAAATGCGGGAACGGATTCTCAACGAATTATATTTATTATCGGAAGGAAAACCATCGGGTCATACTGAAGCTATTCAAAAGGAGTTTAGCCTTTCAAACGAGGATTTGAAAATACAGGCACGGGAACTCTTAAACACCATTCTGCATAGCTATGGAAACTTCAATGTAAGCACTATCGATAGCTTTTTTCAGATAATCCTTAAAACTTTTATCCGCGAAATTGGACTCAATGCAGGCTTTTCGGTAGAACTCAATTTTCAGCAAGTGCTTGAAATTAGTATTGAGCAGTTTCTTGATACGTTGGATGAAAAACCACAGATAAAAAAATGGCTTTCGGAATTTGCCATGCATAAAATTGAAGAAAGTAAAAGTTGGGATATCCAGAAAGACATCTACCGATTCTCAAAAGAAGCTTTCACCGAATCCTTTTTTGCATTTACTGAAGAACATTTAGGCGAGTTGGCAAACTTAGAAAACTTTGATGAGTATCGAAAAACGCTGAAAGCAATGCTAACCGATTTTGTTCAGCAGGTTAACCAAATTGGCGTGCAAGGAGCTAATTGTATTGCTCAAAATGGACTAACGGTAGAGCAATTTACTCAGAAGGAAAAAGGTGTGGCCGGTTTTTTTATTAAACTAAAAAATGCCAGAATTGGCTCTGTTCCTGAACCCAATTCCCATGTTCTTAAAGCGCATCAATCAACCGATGGAATTGAAGGATGGGTAAACAAAACTTCGCCCGATAGATTTCAAATACAGCAATGTGTACAAACGGGTTTGCAACAACAATTAAATGCTGGTTTTGTACTATTTGAAACAAGCTATGAAAAGTATTTAACGGCTATTGAAATCAGTAAAAACCTGGAAGTATTTGCCGTTTTAGTAGTGGTATTCAATCATTTATTGGAATATTGCCACAACAAAAACATTTTTTTATTGCCTTTGGCAGCTCCGTTGCTCGATAAAATGATTCAAGAAAGCGACACCCCATTTATTTACGAAAAAACAGGTTCGTACTTCAAACACATTATGATTGATGAGTTCCAGGATACAAGTACGTTGCAGTGGAATAATTTTTATCCGCTATTCACCAATAGCATATCACAAGGAAATAAATCGTTGGTTGTAGGCGATGTTAAACAATCAATTTACCGTTGGCGAAATGGCAATTGGAGTTTATTACAAAATCAACTTAAAAAACAATTTGCCCCTTTTAACCCTCAAGAGGTGAATTTACCTTACAATTGGAGGAGCCACAAGAATATTGTTGACTTCAATAACTGGGCATTTAAAAAATTAGCCCGTTTGGCTACCGAACAAGCCGATGCAAACCTGAATGGAGACGGTACGATAACCAATGTACACAAAATAATTGAAGAAATTTACGAGCATGTGGGGCAACAAGTCCCAATTGAAAAATCCGCAACGGTTGGTTATGCCTCCCTTCGTTTTTTTGATTTGGCCGAAGAAGAATTCACCTATCAGGAAAAAAGCCTGACCCAATTGATTGTCATTTTGGAACAATTATTCGAAAAAGGATATCAGCCAAAAGACATTGCCATACTCATCCGAAGGAATTACGAAGGAGCCTTGGTTGCAAAAACCTTAATGGATTATCGCATTCAGCATCCTGATAGGGAACACCTCTTCTCGTTTGTTTCCAACGATTCGGTTTTTCTAAAATCCTCTTCAATTATAAATTATTTGGTTTCAGCCTTGCATTATATTGCCGATCCTTCCAATCAAATAAATAAGGCGCAATTGCTCCATTTTTATTGGATGCAATCCATGTCCTCATCGGAATGTGCCCAAAAAATGGCTGAAATTGATTTTTCAGATAGGGAAACATTTGAATCATTTTTACCCATTGAATTTACTCAAAAATTAGAACTACTTAGGCAACTTCCCATTGCAGAGATGACCAATCAACTGCTCTATATTTTTATCTACAACAGTTCTTCATTCAATTTGGCAAAGCACGCCGCTTTCATCCATACCTTTCAAGACGTGGTACTGAAATACACTAAAAACTATGGCGTTGATGTACCTGGTTTTATTGAATGGTGGCATGAATCGGCTAATGAAACTACGGTGAGTTTATCTGATGAACAAAACGCCATCCGCATACTTACCATCCATAAATCGAAAGGACTGGAATATAAAGCAGTAATAGTTCCTTTTGCCGATTGGAAACTCGATCAACAATCGAAAATTATTTGGTGCAAAACTGATGATGAACCATTCAGCCAGTTCAATTTAGTGCCACTTACTTACTCTAAAAAGCTAAATAAAACCCGCTACAAATCATTTTATAAGGATGAAAACATCCACGCAATGATTGACAGCCTGAATTTGCTTTATGTTGCATTTACGAGAGCCGAACAGGGGCTTTTTATAATGGCTCCAAAGCCTAAAAAATTAGGCGATTCGAAAGATGTGGGTAGCCTACTTTTTTCAATGGTTGAAAATGCAACTAACGATGAAATTCCAGAATTTACCTGGGATGAATCAAAACTACTTTTTGAAACAGGAAAGCTGGAGCAACAAACAACTCCTTGGGAATCCACACCTGAAGATAATTGGGCAGTTATTCAGCAAAATGACAAGGTAAATCTGCAAATGAAACTCACCTATAATGATTTTCTGCTTCCTGATAGTGAGGATACCTTGAATTTTGCAAATCGCGGCAAAGTGTATCATTCGTTGCTCGAAAACATCAAAGTTCCGGGTGATTTACCCCAAGCAATTTCAAAACTAGAAGGTACAGGCTTATTATCAAGTACTGAATCAAAAACCATTGAAGACCGGTTGAATCATTTATTCTTAAACCCAATTATTGCCGATTGGTTCAACGACCAAGGTTTGGTTCTGAATGAATCTTCAATTTTACTTCCCAATGGCAACGTTAATAGGCCTGATAGAGTAATAATTCGCGAAAAGGAAGTAATTGTAATTGATTATAAATTTACTGCACAACAGCACAACGAACACGACATACAAATGCACCAATATATGGAATCCTTAGCATTGCTTGAAAATAAAAAGGTAACGGGTTTTATATGGTATGTGCTGCTTGAACAGATAAAAGAAGTTTCATTATAGAAAAAAGGCAACTATTTACTTTTTATAATTGAAATTGTGAAGAAACCATGTGCCGAAAATAGAAAATTTAGACTGGAAGTTTTAACCCGCTTTATTCATACCTGAGCACAGCGAAAGGTGTGAATGTGCGATG
>DYQV01000717.1 GCA_020719105.1 Rikenella microfusus | reverse complement strand
TGAATTCTTTGCTGAATTTTCTCCTCGATGTTGACATAAAATTTTTGTTTAAAGAAGATAATACAATTCTATCTTAACTTAATGTCATGTTTTAGGGGGGGTATCATAGTTTATTGTACCAATCGTATCGAAAGGCATAACTTGTCGGCAAGAACGCATTTGAAAAGATTAGGCAGAAAAACTATCTGCTTTTAGCCGGAGTTTAACAGTGCTAATGGCAGTATTACGTATTTATTTTTGGGGATAACATGAGTTTGCAAGCTCAATACCACCAATTAAAGCAAACGTTTGCATAGGTTTTTTGGCTTCAAATAAGATGGCTCGCTGTGTTTAAAACTGAAAATGAAGTATCATTGTAAATCAAACGCGAAAAAATAAACGCTATGTTAAACGCACAAAAAAAACTAAGCAATCCGTTTTTAGCACTGTTGGCATTACCTGCCACAGCTGTTGGATTTGCACTTTCGACCCAAATTGCAGCATTGAGCTGGATTTTATCTAAAAAATACGCTCTCGACATTCACGAAGTAGCTTTTGTATGGTTAGCTGGTCCAGTTGCCGGAATTTTCGGACAAATTATTGTGGGTTTGGTGAGCGATAATGTGTGGTTTATGGGTGGCCGTCGCCGTCCGTTTATTATGATAGGCGGCATGGTGAGCACACTGGCTTTTCTGGCTTTACCTTACATTCGCGAAATTTCGCAAATTACCGGCATTACCGACATTATTATAATAGCCTCACTTATAGCTCTTTTTCTCGATTTGTCGGTAAATGTCACCTTTAATCCGGCGCGTTCCATTATTGCCGACCTTACGCCCGAAGGAAAAATTCGAACCGCAGGTTTTGTTTGGATGCAAATTATTTCCGGCTTTTTTGGCGTATTTGCCTATTTCCTCTCTATGGTTTTTGGAAACGAAACATTGCTGTTCATTGCGGCATTTTTGGTTTTTGCCACAGCTGTTTTCCCCATTTTATTTATTCAGGAAAAAAAGGATTTGGCAGTTGAGAATAAATCTACCGAGAAATTTGGTGTAACTCAAATTCTGAAAGAAATATTTCCACTTTACGGATTTTTGGTTTTTGGCGTTTTTAGTGTTTTCAATCATTTCATGGATTCACTTACGCCGTTTCACAATCCGGTTCTTATCGCAGCATTGATATATTCGGTCGTGATTGGGATTATTAGTATTATAAAAGGAATAAAAAAACAAAGTAACCGCAACGAATTTCACAAGATTATGCTCGCAC
>DYQV01000171.1 GCA_020719105.1 Rikenella microfusus | reverse complement strand
GGGACGGAATTATGGTAAAGAATAGTCATGACAAAAATGAAAGCCCCATAGGGGCGACATTAGCAGCTATTCTGCGCTTTTAGGTAATAAAAAATAAACCATGCAGGATGATTACCTGCATGGTTTTGTTTTCCTCTAAATCCCGCAAACAGCGCACCGAAAAACCGTTTTGCTTGTTGTTTTTACGGTTCTCACTGCTGTTATTGTAGTTCATGTTCCTGTTCCAGGCGTTTGTTGCATCGTACTCCGTAGAACTCCACCAATTGCCGTTGTTGCTTATATTTCCAATTCCTCTTTTACATTTTCCCCTTCGGTAATTCTGTACCAAGTATTAAAAGTATAACCCATGGTGTCGTTGGGTATTTTTCCGGTCAACGTAATTATGTAAGAATCCCCATCATTGGTACTGTCATTTTTGTGTAATGTCAATTTATCTTGCAGGTTATCAAATATTGCCACACCGTTTTGGTTGGTTGTTTTGGTTGCTACAATGGCATCATCCCAATCGTTATGGGCGTTTATTTCCCAGTTTGGTAAAACCTGTCCTTTATATTTCAGGGTTATCTCTATGGATGTTGATGGCTTTTCCTTTTCGCACCCAACAAACAGTAATGCCGAAATGATTGCTACAAAACAGAAATTCTTTTTCATAAAATTTAGTTTTAAAGGTTAATTATTGTTCAAACATAGTCACAAGATTGGTTTTTGTCAATCACGGTAAACCGTGAAATATTATCATTTAGTGGTTGCAAACATTTTATTGGTATCTGTTTGCATCAAAAATAACGGAACAAATACCTAAAAACAAGCCGTTGTATCAATTTCATAAATAAATTGGTTTGCTGGCAATATACTAATTAACGTCAATTCGGTGTAATCAAAAATGCAATAATTACTAATCCGGGCTATTCAATTTTCCGGTAACGGCACGTACTTTTTCTTCCAACATATTTTGGGCTCCCTTTTTAATGTCGAGCTTTATAGTGCAATAGATTCGGGAACTTTCGGTTTGCAAAAGGGTGGCGGCTTCATCTACAATTTTGAGAGCTTCGGTAACGGTGGGTGTTTCAACCAAAGTCCCCATTGCGGTTAATTGATAAGGAAATCCACTCTCCTCAATTTGACGAACCACCTTACTTACATCGCCACTTACATGAACCCCTTTATCGGTTGGGAAAATGGCAAATTCCATTAATACTGACATAGTTATCCTGTTTTTACAATTGTTGAAAAATCATATCACAGATTTCCCAGTAATTTATCATTGAGAAGGTTTCTTTTTCCTAAGTTGAGCGATTTGACCCCGGGATTCTCGGGGGATAAAGCGCTTTACTTATTCGCCGCGGCGAACCGACCTAGAAATTGTTGTAACTCACCAAACAGATGAACAGTTAAAAGTAAGTTACTTACAATTTCTTAGACGATTGAGTGATTTGCCCTTTCAAATCGCTCAATTTGGGCTTTTAACTTTTTTACTTTTCAGCAAATGCGGGGGGGTTACCGGGAATAATTCCCAATCATATTCCATATCCCAATTGCTTTTCGTTTCCACTTCCTGAGGAAAGTAAAAAACAGGTTCCGGTTGTAACTGTGTCTTTAGGTTTCCGGTATCCCATTTTCCATTGCTATTCCAATCGTAAAAGAGTTTAAAAATGTATTTTTTGGGTACCAAATAATTGTAAACAAGGGTTGTATCGCTAGTAATGCGGCGCTCTTCTAAAACCTTTTCTTTTTCATCCATAAGTTGTATTCGCGATGGTGCCAACACATCTTTAACGTGCAAGGTAATGATGCTGTAATAATCCAATGCTCTAGTGCTAAAGGCGTATTTTAGTGTATCATTGCTGTTTCCATAAATGTCAGTAAAGACGCCGGATGGTATTAGCAACTCATATTTTGCTTCTTCGTCCTTTTTAAATTGAATCAGGCATTTTCTTAACATCAACGAATCTTGATGAAAGGTTATTTTAACCGGTTTTTTTATGGTGTCATCCACAATAGTAATCAGCTTAATTCTTGAATCGTTGATTGATAGCAAAGGATAACGAACCACAAGTTCAATGGAACTGTTCAATTCAAAGGGAGATTTAGCATTGGTTATAAAAGTAAGCTCTGATGGTTTGGGTCCCGAGTCAATCTTTTGCTCTTTTTCTTTGCCCCCAAAAAGATTCATGTTAAACAACGACCCTTTGTTTTTCTCTTCTTTAGGTGCCACTATTTCTGGTTTAATGGTTTGAAAATAGGCCAGCAAGGTATCTGTTTTCAGATAATCAACCCGATTTGAATCTTTTACGGTAAAGTTAACTTGAAACTTTAAGCTATCCTTATTATAGAGCAACGAGTCGGTTAACCAATAGATAAAGGAATCGCGGCGTTGTGTTTTTTCCTCCACAAACCAGTTGTTTGAAAAAGTATTAACCGACAACGGAGTTATAAAAAAATTGGAATCAACGTCCCGATTGAAGGCAACAATTATCTGTTGTCTTTGAGGGCGGTATATTTCTTTTAAATATTGAAGCGTAAAATCTTCAGTAAATAAAAACAAGCGGATATTGTCAATTGTGGTTACCATTTCAGTTCTAATTGACACAGAATCAACCATAACAGTATCTTTCCGGTCGGGCGATATGGAATCAATTATCTGAAAGGTATCTATTACTGTTTGCTCTTTAAAGCTTGGCAGAAACAAGGAATCGGAAAAAGCAATGGCCTCGTTAGGCAAGTCAAACTTCAGGTTGTTGTTCAAATCTTTTAAGGCAAAAATGTGGTAAGGTTTGTTTTTTAGATTCGTTACAAAAAAGTGGCCCGATTCATCTGTTTTTGCAATAATATCGGGGAGGGTTGTGCGGGGGGTGGAGTCGCAAAACTGTTCATAAAGTATGGCATAAGTACCAACTTCTGTTTTATAGTTAAAAGCATCTTGCACCGTTCCGCCCATATAAAGGGAATCAAACACATCTCCCGTTGAAAACTCAAATTGAAAATTGGGGAGCGGATTGTTTTCGTTTAAATCGGTAATGGCATTATAAAAATTAAAATTATAGGTAGTACTGTCTTTAAGTTGGTTGTTTATTTTTATTATCAGGTTTTTACCCTGTTGTTTTACAACCGGCTTTTCGGGCAATGGTGGCGACACCATCAACTCCTGACGGACATTTTTAAGGCTAACAAATTCATTGAACTGAATAATGATTTTTTCACCCTTGAATTGGGTTGAGTAATTGAGGGGTTTGCTTTTTACGGGAATAGGAGGTTCTGTATCTTTTGGGCCTCCCGATGGTGATGACATCCGTGCACAAGAATTGGTGAGCATTAAATAGCAGCACAAAGCAATTAGGTAGAGGATAAAACGCATCATTCAGCAACTCTCTTTTTGGTTAGGAAACAAACGGGTAAAAAAACATATATGCACGGAAAAATTCTTTACTTTACTCAATGCAAACTTACAAAGAAATATGAATAATTTTCAAAAGTTCTCTGCTATCAAACGACATGCCTTACTTGAAGAAATTGGAAATGATTTTTTTGAAGTGGTTATTTTTGGTGGAGGCATAACTGGTGCCGGCATTGCTCTCGATGCAGCTTCGCGAGGGCTGAAAGTGGCTTTGATAGAGCAAAACGATTTTGCCTCAGGAACCAGCAGCCGCTCCACAAAATTAGTTCACGGCGGGTTGAGGTATCTCGAAAAATTACAATTCCGTTTTGTAGCTCAACTTGGAAAAGAGCGTAAAGTATTGCACCACAACGCCACCCACAATGTAATTCCAATCCCTGTTTTTCTTCCAATATTCAAAGGAGGACAATTAAAAAAAGGCTTGTCGTTTTTGGGGCTTTTGGCTTACGATTATTTGGCAGGAGTTAAAAAAGAATACCGTACGCGTTGGATCACCAAAGAACAGCTAATAAAAAAGTATCCACTGATTAATCAGCAAGGACTCAAAGGAGCCTTTCTATATTATGAATACAAAACCAACGATGGCCGGTTGGTGATTGAAACCTTGAAAAAGGCTTCTGATATGGGTGCTCGGGTAATCAATTACTGCGAACCGCTTGAGTTAAAAAAAAGGCAAGAAAGAATAGTTGAAGCTCGGGTTGTTGATTTAATTTCCAATGAAGAATTTTTAATTAAAGGTTCTTTTTTTATCAATGCAACCGGGCCTTGGAGCGGTGGATTTATGAAACAGTTTGATACGCCCATGCCAAAATCGTTGTATCCAACCAAAGGCATTCATCTGGTTTTTTCAAAGGAACGATTTCCCATCAGGGAAGCGTTTTATTTTGACACCCACGACCAACGTATGATTTTCGCAATCCCTCGTCAAAATCATGTTTATGTAGGAACAACAGACACCCCATACTCCGGCGATTTAAGAAAACCCCGTGTTGATACCACAGATATTGACTACCTTATTTTTGCGGTAAACCAGGAATTCAGTGGGTTGCATCTGACTAAAACCGATGTATTATCGTGTTGGGCCGGTATTCGTCCATTGATTCAGGATCCGGGTAAAAATCCCGATGAAATAAGCCGAAAAGAAGAGCTGTTTGTTTCTCCGGCAGGTTTGATTACCATTACCGGGGGGAAACTTACCGGATTCCGGCTCATGGCAAAACAGGTAGTTGATCGGATTATGAAACAGACGCCGAAATCCTTTGTAAAATGTAAAACCGAAACCATTCGGGCCTCCGGCAGCGAATGGCTTATTCCTCCTGATATAAACAAATTGGTTGAATTAGCCGATCATCAGTTCGATTTGGCCAAGCAAACGGGAATTACCGCCGAAGCATTTAAAAAATTCTTTTATCGCTATGGAACCAATATTGAAATACTTACTGAAAAAGCTTTTGAATGGAAAGGGCAGGAGGGAAGCACGGACATGCTTTGGACAAAGGTGGAAGTTTGGTATTCCGTTACCCATGAAATGACAGCAACCCTTTCCGGATTTTTTATTTACCGAACCGAGATGGTTCTTTTTGAACCGGAAAAAGTTCATTTCCAATTGGACCGGGTTGCTCAATTAATGGCAGAACTATTAAGCTGGACACCGGAAGAAAAGGAAAATCAAATAGCAGGATTCAAAAATCATTGGGAGGAATATCAGCCATGAGCAACCATGAATTGACTCTTACCGGATTCAAATTAAACCTTTGGGTATTGTTTATTGGTGTGCCGATGTGGTTATTGGTTAGCGGAGTTTTTTTATATGGTTTGGGTTTTATGCCAAGGATCCAGATATATGGGTGTACGACATTTTTTCCTTTTTCCGAAATACATTTCCGCTTTAACTGTTAGTTGACTCAGTATTTTGATTAGTCCACTTCTTTAACCCAACCCAAAGTTAAATCTATGTTGTGCGCCAAATAAAGTCCATCAGTGTGCTAATAGTTTCATCCGTATCTTTTTTTCGTGCTTTTTGTATTTTTCGTTGTTAAGTTTTTGAGTGTAATGGAACAAAACATCAATATCGACAACAGAAAACACGAAAATAAAAGAGTACTTGTAATCTTTTGAAAAAAGGAAATTTTGTAGTACACCCATATATATAAATTGCAATCTGATTAATAAATTTGTTTTAACTTTACTAAATAAAAATAGACTAATATGAATACTGGAGCTTATCAAATATCTTTATCATATAATCAAATCCTAAATTTGGTTAAACAGTTATCTTTTAAAGAAAAGACTAGACTTAGCATGGAATTAGCCAAAGAAACTAAGGATCAGACGCTAACTAGATTACTTAATTCATTTAGGACTGAAGAAATTACCCAAGATGAAATTGATAAAGAAGTTGAGTCAGTAAGATCGGAAATTTATGCCAA
>DYQV01000007.1 GCA_020719105.1 Rikenella microfusus | reverse complement strand
CATCGCACATTCACACCTTTCGCTGTGCTCAGGTATGAATAAAGCGGGTTAATTGTTGCATTTTCTTTGAATTGTCCTAAAATCCGCAAATTATCTAGAAAACCATTGAAAGTCACGGGGTGACTCAAATGATACAAAAAGGCAACCAATAGTTTTTCAATTAGTTACCCTGTTGCTTGCTGAGTTTAGGTTATCCAAATATCCTATTTGTTAATTAAGTTTTGTATATAGCATAATTGGCTGTAATTTTGCAACCAATTGTTATACTATAAAATTATTAGGATGTTAAATAAAATTACTAGCGTATTCATTTTATTATTATTAGTATTTAATGTAAATGTATTTTCTCAAAAAGTGCAACAATTAGAAGGCTTTAACCAAATAGAGTTATTTGGAAAGATTGAAGTCCGATTAGAGTGTGCAAATCAAGACTCAATAGTAATTGAATCGGGTACTTTTGATGTGGACAAAATTTATTATTCCGTAAAAGATAGTGTTTTATCGGTTAAATTAACTTACGAATTTCCTCCATCCATAAAAGTTCGGGTAACTATTTTTTACAAAAATTTGAAATCATTGGAAGCGGGGGGCGGAATTAAATTGTACAATAGAGGGGCTCTTAAAGGAAGATTCATGGAAATAGCAGCTAAATCGGGTAGTGATTTTGATTTGTTAATTGCCACCGATTCTATAGTGATGAAAGTTAACAAAGGAGCTTTTGTAAGGTTAAGCGGTTCCTCAAAAGTCGTAAATTTGTCAACTTCAACCGGTGGCGATTACAGGGCAACGGAACTTGAAAATGAGACAACTTATGCTAAAATGAGCGGGGGTAGTGCCGAAGTTGCTCCTAAATTGCTATTGGATGCTAATGTAAGTTTTGGTGCCACGTTAAAATATAAAGATAAACCGAGTCGTATCAAGCGTTCGGAAAAATTTGGTGGGAGTATTTCCCAACTTGAAGATTTTTAAAAAAATAAGATGGAAATTAAAACAGCAGAATTTGTTATAAGCAACACCGATTATAAAAAATGCCCTGCACCCAATTTACCGGAATATGCCTTTATCGGGCGGTCGAATGTCGGTAAATCATCGCTAATTAACATGTTAACCAATCATAGTAAATTGGCTAAAGTTAGCGGTCAACCTGGGAAAACGCAACTCATCAATCATTATAAAATAGATAATTCCTGGTATTTGGTAGATTTACCTGGTTATGGTTTTGCTAAAGTATCAAAATCACAGCGCGAAAAGTGGCAGCAATTCATTCAGGATTATATTGTTCATCGCGAAAATCTCTACTGCCTGTTTGTATTGATTGACTCCAGGCACGAACCTCAAAAAATAGATTTGGAATTTATACAAGGGTTGGGAGAAAAAGGAATTGCGTTTGCCATTGTTTTTACCAAAACAGATAAATTGACAAGAAATCACCTTGAGAAAAATAGTTACGGATATAAAAATGAATTATTAAAGAATTGGGAAGAACTGCCACCTATATTTATTACCTCTGCCGAAACAAAATTGGGTAAAGAGGAATTGCTGCTTTTTATTGACAATGTTTCAAAAAAGAATCCGATTCAATAATTGGGGTTAGTTCATGCTGCTTCAATATTTGTTTGAAGAATAACTATTTTATAATGTTTCATAAAAGGGTTTTTCAATTGCATTATTGAGTCCGCTCCAAAAAGGCATCCGATAATCAATTATTAAAATCGGAGGTAAACATTGATTGGTAATCAGCTAATTAGAAATTCATCGGATGACTGATTTGGGGTTTTTTAGCTTTTCGGTGTGGATTCAATTTTTAGTCGGTAAAGAAACTTGTTTTTAAAAAGTAGAAATTGCTATTTGGTATATCAATATTTTACTATTTTTGAAGCGACATCATCGATATCTTAAAATTCAGAAAATCAATTCTTTATGTCTCTAACGGCTCCTATCAAAATCTTTTCCGGTACCGAAACTAAATACTTAGCAGAAAAAATAGCTGAAAGTTACGGTACTTATTTAGGTAGAACTTCTGTCCAACGATTTAGCGATGGAGAGTTTCAACCCTCCTATGAGGAAACAGTTCGCGGTTCACATGTTTTTGTAATCCAATCTACTTTTCAACCGTCGGAGAATTTGTTTGAGTTGTTGCTCATGATTGATGCAGCTAAGCGGGCATCGGCTTATGAAATTGTAGCAGTTATACCCTATTTTGGTTATGCCCGGCAAGACAGAAAGGACAAACCAAGGGTATCTATTGGAGCAAAATTGGTAGCCGATTTATTGGAAGCCGCAGGCGTTTCAAGAGTAATGACCATGGATTTGCATGCCGATCAGATACAAGGATTTTTTAATATTCCGGTCGATCATTTGTATGCATCTTCTATTTTTACACCCTACATCCGGGGGTTAAATCTTGAAAATTTAACCATTGCTGCCCCTGACATGGGTGGTTCAAAGAGAGCTTATGCCTATTCTACTTTTTTAGGAACAGGGGTAGTAATTAGCCATAAAAGCCGCTCCAGAGCCAATGAAATTGGAGAAATGAAAGTTATTGGCGATGTGAATGGTAAAAATGTGGTGATTGTGGACGATATGGTGGATACCGCTGGAACAATTACTAAAGCTGCCGATATAATGATGGACAATGGGGCGGTAAGTGTGAGAGTGGTTGCTACTCACCCGATACTTTCAGGGCCTGCTTATGATAGAATCGAAAAGTCTGCTATTACCGAAATGATTGTAACCGACACCATTCCTATAAAACGGACTTGTGATAAAATAACGGTGCTTTCTGTAGCTGATTTATTTGCCAATACTATTAAAAGTGTTTACAATCAACGCTCAATAAGTTCAAATTTTTTATTTTAAAATCAATATAAACCAATTCTGATTAAGTATTACTGCAAGGATAGATAGTTTTGATGCATAGGTTTTACAACTTGGATGAGGCTTTATAAAATTAAAACTGCAACTTGAACTATTGATTGATATTAATTTATATCTTTGCACCCGCAAAAATTATTGTCTAACGTGTAATGGGAGTCTCGGACTCAAGTAGCACATAAAGTTTTAGAAAATGAAAACCTTTGAAATTAAAGGAAGTTTAAGGACTGATGTTGGTAAGAAATCAACAAAAGCATTACGGAATCAAGGATTGGTTCCTTGTGTGATGTACGGTGGTAAAAGTAACATACACTTTTCAGTGATTGCAAAAGATTTTACTCATCTGGTTTATTCACCAAATGTTTATTTGGTTGACTTAGATATTGATGGAAAAAAATATCAGGCAACCATGCAAAATCTTCAATTCAATTCAGTTTCTGATGATATTGAACATGTTGATTTTCTTGAAATTAAAAAGGATAGAGAATTAACTATTGAAATACCAGTAAAACTTATCGGTTTGGCCGAAGGGGTTAAACAAGGGGGTAAATTGATGTTGAAAATGCGTAAACTCCATGTTAGAGGATTATCTAGCAATTTTCCGGACACTTTGGATATTGATATAGCTAAACTTGAATTAGGGAAATCAATTAAAGTAGGAGAATTAAAATTTAAGGGTTTGGAGTTATTGGATTCAAAGAATGCAGTAATTGCTACCGTCCGTTTGACTCGTAGTGCAATGTCAGCAAAAGAGGCTGCACCAGCAAAATAACACTCTAAACAATGAAATATCTTATTGCGGGGTTAGGCAATATTGGATTTGAATATTCCAACACCCGTCATAATATTGGATTCCAAGTATTGGACGCTTTAGCTAAAGCGTCCAATCTTGTTTATACTGATAAACGTCGCGCTTCCTACACTGAGTTGAAGCACCGTGGTCGGACAATTATTTTAATTAAACCGACCACATACATGAATCTTAGTGGAAAAGCCGTTCATTATTGGATACAGGAAGAAAAAATTCCCATTGAAAACTTATTAGTAATTGCCGATGATTTAGCCATCCCTTTTGGAAAAATCCGTATCCGTGCTAAAGGAAGTGATGCCGGTCACAACGGATTGAAAAGTATTACTGAATTATTAGGTACCGATGTATATGCCCGGTTGCGTTTTGGAATTGGCAGTGAATTTGGAAGGGGTCAACAAGTAGATTATGTATTGGGACAATGGACAAATGATGAGTCCTTGATATTGCCCGAACGGATTGAGAAATGTGTAGAGGCTATTATGGCATTCCCTCTTATTGGTATTCAGGAAACCATGAACCAATTCAACAACAGATAACCCGGATTATTCATGAATAATCCTGACGATTAAGCTATTCCACAAAATTGGGAAAATAAAAACTCCCAATTTTGGTAATAGTTAAATCGGGGTTTTCCGCTTTGCAACCCAATACCCATCGCACATTCACACCTTTCGCTGTGCTCAGGTATGAATAAAGCGGGATAACGTACTTCGAGTATTTAGTGTACTTAAAGTAAATTATTGTGTCAAAAGTTCTCCTTCTATTCTTCTTCTGGCTTTGGTTTATTTTGGATGCATTTTCCGCAATACATTTCTTTCACTGCATTATTTTCAAACACTTTGTACGAAAAATAGTCCCCATTGAATAAATCACAATACCGCTGTGGATTCAATTTGTATGCTCGCTGCATTGCATATTCAAACTTTTGAGTGTGCATCCGCTCTTCAAATTGGCTACAAAGAGAAATATATGAAAATATCAGATTTTCGCTTGCCTTATGATTAGCTACCCATGGTTCCAGCGATTTCAATGCAAAAGTGTAATCTCGGTAATCAATAAAAATATCGGCTATTTTTAGCGAGTTTTGCATTGTTTCCTCGTTTATGTCTATAATTTTTTTAATCCGCTCAACACAGGCATCTTTTATTTTTTGATCGCCCACTACAGAATCAATGTAATTGATAAGTTTAAACTGAAGTTTTACATTTAATCCATCAATGGTTTCTTTTTTTAAGGGAGTATAATACAACCGGTCAATGCGGGTTTGCAATTGAATCACTTCTGAAATATCGCTAATGGGTTTATTGGCAACTTTATTAAAGATATCATTAAAAGCAATGTATTCATTTTCAGGATCTAGTTTAGTCAATTCTTCAACCTTTTTGTCAAAATATTCAGTTGTAATCTGTTTTGTTAAGTGCTGAAGCCATAGTCGGTTCATTTCAATTCCGGCATAATCCTCTATTTGTGGAATAGCTAACTCGCTTAAAAGGGCTGGTTTATACCTGTAATTCAGAATTTGTTTTATAATATACTTTTGAATTGATAAGGCCAATGCCCTATCCATTGAATCAACAGCAGTATTAAATTTTTTTATCACAAAATGGGTCTCATTTTCGCCGGAAATATCATAGGCAACTTTCATATCAATTCGGGCATATCGGTGATTCTGAAGAATTGGCTCCAATTTTTTGTTCAGCTTATTTGCCCTGATATAGGTTTGGGCTTCGGTCAATTGCATGGTATCGAATGCATGAATTTCGGACTTTGAAATGTCTTTTTTAAAATCGTCCCAATTGTAATCCATTACAATTTCCTTTTTTATGATAGTATTTTGCAACCCCTCCAAGGACTTAACAATACTTTCCGCTCTTTTTTGCTGAAGCATCCGGTTTTCTTTATCGGTTCCTTCAATTGAGGAATAGGCAGTTATTTTCAAATCATATATAATAAAGGCGGGTTCATTGAGTAGTTTTAAAAAAGGCTCAATATCAGCAGGTTCATAGGTGTATTTTTTGTTTTCAAAGGGGATTTTGAAAGTCAAATCCAGAGAATCAGTTGCCGGCTTGTATTGAAATCGGGAATTAATGGTAATCGTATCGGCCAAAAGCTTTATATTATTTTTATAGGTGCCTGTAGGTTGAATGATGAAGTTTTTTGCAATAGATGCACATTGATGCTTATCCTGTACAATTATCAAGTTCAGTTCAAAGTCATCTTCTAAAACTTCAGGTATTAATCCCAAGGCAACTTTAAAAGCTTTAGGGTTTTCCTGAGTGTTAGCTACATTGTTTTTAAATAGCTTTGATTTGTAGATTCTTTTTGAAATAATTCCCATAGTAAATTGATTATGATCAACTACGTTTGGGCGTTTGCAATCAAATTGTTTTTTTTGCAATAGGTCCACAGCTAACCCGTCTTTATACTTTGAGATTATTTTTTTTAGGGATTTAACATCGGCCGATTCAAAATATATTACGTTATCTTCAACGCTAATACCTTTTTGTAGCTCATTAATATTTTCCCGTTTTAATACTTTCTTGCATTTTGACGGATCAAACGGTTGTAATCCATAGTTTTTAGTGCTGTAGGGTAAGGTTATGTTATAGGTTAAATTTGCACCTTCATTAAAAGACTTGTAATTTCCTAAAACCACCGATAGATAAACCCTTTTTTTTGTGGTATCCATAGCTGCTCCAGCACCTATTAAATTGTATTGGATGCTTTCCAGCAAATCTGCTTTTTTTGCTGCAGAAAACCATCGAAAAACCACATCATCCACTATTTTAGCATACGAATACGGAACATCCCCTTTTTTTACAGCAGTTTTTCCGGAAAGCTCAGCTCCCATGCGTGAGCCACCATAAAAAGCAATTCGGTCGCCGGTTGTAGCTTTGCTTTTTTCTTTTCTAACGAGCTGGTCATCTTCAATGGCAGCCATATAGTCGGCTTGATCTTGAGCTGCCTTTTGTAATAGTGGGTGAATCGTTTTTGGTTCCAATCCTTTTTTTTCAAGTACTGCATTTATTTGGTCAAATGCAATGTTTTTAATTACCTCAATTGGGAAAGAATCCAAATTAGCTTTATCAAATGAATTAATGGATTGGGTGCCGATTAAATAGGTTTTTTCAATTTCCTGAGCTTGTGATAATTGTCCCCATCCAAAGAAGAGCAGAAATGATAAAATTGAGAGGAGTAATGATTGGTTGGAACTTTTGTTTTTTAAGAAAGGCTGATTACCCATTTTTGATTCTTTGGATTTACTATTTATGTTGAATAATAACTGTACAAAACTAAAAATATTATTTCAAACGGTATTCGAAAGAAAATTATTATTCTAATTGCTAATTATCAACTATTTAAAATTTTTTAAGGCGTACCATTTGTAAAAGTATTTTAACTTTGGAATTTAACCTCATTCGTGATAAATTTACCAACCTTATAAAAGTTAATATTTTAGGATATTTTTATAGAACAATTAGTGAGATTATATTTTAGATGATAAGCGAAGGAGAATTAAGAATTGATAAATGGCTTTGGGCGGTAAGGCTATATAAAACCCGTAGTTTGGCTACCGAAGCCTGTAAAAAAGGGCGAATTTCAATCAATGGTTATGAGGTTAAAGCTTCAAGGAATGTAAAGATTGGCGATACGGTTGAAGTTAAGATACCACCGATTTTGTATCGATACCAAGTAAAAGAATTACTCCATAACCGGGTAGGAGCTAAGTTAGTTTCGGAATACATGACGGATCTAACGCCCGAACAGGAAGTAATAAAAATTGATATGATGCGTTTGAATTTGGGTGGATATCGAGAAAGAGGAGCTGGAAGGCCTACTAAAAAAGAACGGAGGTTATTGGATGACTGGCAGCAACCTGATGAGTAAGCATACTTTTTTAATTGCATTTTTAATTCTGGTATTTTCGGGTTGTGAGCTTGAAACCGAACGCTATTCTTTTATTCCACAAATTGAGTTTAAGGAATTAATTGTAAAAGATAGTCTTGATTTGCTAGGAAATCCGAGCAGATTAATTACCCTGCATTTTTATTTAATTGATGGTAATGGGGATATTGGCCCTATATACAATCCGGATTATATTGGAAATTGTAATTTAGAATTGTATTATTTAAAAGACGGTATTTATCAACAAGATACCGCCATTCTTGATACCTTGCGATGGCCTACAATTCCTTATGTTGGTGATTTAGGACAAGATAAGACACTAAAAGCAGATATTTTTATTGATTATGCGTACAATACGTTTCCGACGAATAGTTATACCAATTTTTTTTATACGGTATTTGTTTACGACATGTCACTAAATAAAAGCAATATAATAAATACAGATACTATATTCATTGAATAAGAAATAGTAAAGTAATTGATATCTGTATAATGAACCGTATATTGCCATTTAGTTCACCAATTTTTTATAATTCAAAACACCTTATACTGTGAAAAAGAAACTATGGATTATCGCCTCAGCTTTAGTTTTACTCTTGCTTTTACTGGTTATTTTTGGAAGCTCCAATGAAAAAAAAGAAGTTATTGTTGAGGTTCCGGTTAAATCGGGAGCATTTAAAATTGAGGTGAACACAACCGGCGAATTGCAGGCTGAAAGGTCAGAGAAAATACTTGGACCCTCCGGTTTACGAAAAATTCGGGTATGGAATGTAAAAATTTCAAAACTAATTCCAGAAGGAACTATAGTTGACTCGGGAGATTGGGTAGCCACGCTGGATAAAACAGAAGCTTCGGAACAGTTGAAAAATATTGAATCGGAATTGGAAGTGGCTCAAACCCGGTTTACCACAACAAGGCTTGATACTACATTGGAATTAAGGGGTTTGCGCGATAACCTGATTAATTTAAAATATGGTTTGGAAGAAGCTCAAATTAAATTAGAACAAAGTAAATTTGAACCCCCTGCTACTATCAGGCAAGAGGAAATAAACTTATCAAAAGCCAACCGTACTTATGAGCAAGCCCTTGAAACATATAAAGTGAAAATTGAACAAGCCAATGCGCGAATGCAGGAAGTACAAATAAAATTGGATGATGCGATGCGAAGCCACGAATCTGTTTTAAAAGTCTTGCAAGAATTTGATGTAGTTGCTCCAAAATCAGGAATGGTTATTTACCAACGTGGCTGGCAAGGATCAAAAACAAAAGAGGGGGATCAGATTAATGCATGGGATCCCACAGTTGCGGAATTGCCCGATATGAGTAGCATGATTTCTAAAACTTATGTAAATGAAATTGATATAAGCAAAGTAGCTAACGGACAGAAAGTAACGGTAGGAGTGGACGCATTTCCCGAGTTGCGTTTTATGGGCGAAGTAACTAGCGTAGCCAATATTGGAGAACAATTGCCTACTGGTGATGCCAAAGTATTTGAAGTTTTTATTAAAATTCAAGGATCCGACACGCTGCTTAAACCCGCTATGACAACCAGCAATTCGATTCTAATTGCCCATTACGATTCCACTTTATTTCTTCCTATTGAGGCGGTTTTTGGGAATGATTCCATAAATTGGGTTTTTATGAAAAGTGGTCTTTCCGAAATAAGGAAGCAGGTAATAACAGGAGCATCAAATGATAATGAAATAATTATTAAAAATGGTTTAAAAGCAGGTGAATCCGTTCTTCTTTCAGTTCCGGAAGATGCAGAAAAACTTGAGTTAATTCCTTTGAAATAATTTTTAAATGGAACGTTATTATAACGATATATCAATAGCTTTTGAAGCAATTTTAGCAAATAAAATAAAGTCAATTCTTACCGCTTTAGGGATAATCTTTGGAGTAGCTGCTGTCATTAGTATGCTTGCCATTGGTAAAGGAGCCCAGATTGAAATTCTGGAGCAAATGAAAATGGTTGGAGTGAACAACATCATTATTCAACCCGTGATTGAAACTCAGGAAGCGGGGGCTGAAGAAACGCTGGAGCCATCAACTAAATATTCCCCGGGGTTGACTATTTATGATATGGAAGCCATACAAAATTTTATTCCATCAATTAAAAGTATCAGTCCTCAAATAACTAAAGATACCTATGTGGTGCAATCGGGCATTCGGCGTTCGGCAAAATTGCATGGGGTAGTTCCCACTTTCTTTGAGCTTTTTAACATTCAACTACTAACAGGCTCCATGTTTACAAATTATCAGTTGGAACATGGTCTTCCGGTGTGTATTGTGAGTGAAGATATGGCTTTGCGGTTTTTCTCATCGGTTAATGTAAGTGGTAAACAAATAAAATGTGGAAAAGTTTGGTTAAGCATTATAGGTGTTTCTGAAAAAAGAACATTAGGTGAGAATTCAGGAAAACTTGGCCTTAGCTCAGGTCAGGATGTTATTTATATTCCTGTTCAAACCATGCTTTTGCGTTTTGAAAACAGAGCGCTCATTACCTCTATCGATTTACAGAAAAAGGACAATGATAACAATAGCGAATCTGCTGCAGAAACAAAAAAGGCAAATTACCACCAACTGGATAAAATAATTGTTCAAGTTGATAAAACAGAACATTTGCAGCCTATTGCCGAAATAATTGGTAGAATGCTTAAGCGAAGGCATCAGGAGGTAATTGATGTAGAGATAATTGTGCCAGAGTTGCTACTTAAACAACAGCAACGTACCAAAGATATTTTTAATATTGTTCTTGGGGCAATTGCCGGAATCTCATTGTTGGTTGGTGGAATTGGAATTATGAATATTATGCTTGCCTCGGTATTAGAGCGGATAAAGGAAATTGGAACGCGGATGGCTTTAGGAGCAACACGGAAAGATATAGTTTTGCAGTTTATTGCTGAATCAACCATTATAAGCATAAGCGGTGGAATTGTTGGAATAATACTTGGCTTTGTGCTCTCAGCTATAGTTACAAGGTTTTCCGGTATTTTAACAGTTATTTCAGCCGGTTCGGTTTTGGTGGCTTTTGGTATTTCGGTGAGTGTAGGTATTATTTTCGGGTATATGCCGGCCAAAAGGGCTGCTCAACAAGACCCAGTGGTAAGCCTACGTTCAGAATAAGTTCTAAGGATAAATCCGTAATGAACATTTTTACTTAAAAGGTTATTTATGAAATATTTTCAGTTATTAGTAATTACTCAGCTTTTTATTGGGTTTGGATTGAAAGCTCAGGAAGCTAATAAAATATTAACATTGGAACAGGTTTTGGTATTAGCCAAAGAACAGTCTCCCGATGCCATGTTAGCCAAACACCGCTATTTAAGTAGTTTTTGGGAATTTAAAACCTATCAAGCGGGTTTGCTGCCTCAGTTGAATTTGCAAAGTGAATTGGTAAATTGGAACAAATCTATAATTACTTATACCAATTCCGATGGTTCGGTTCAATATACTCAAACAAATAATGTAACCACAGAAATTGGTATGTCATTGCGACAAAATATTGGGTTTTCCGGGGGTAATATTTTTGTTCAAACGGGAGCAAATGCAATCCAGGATTTTACCAGCGATACCTTATCACGCTTGTTTCGAACCGTTCCTGTGGCAATAGGTTTTTCACAACCTATTTTTCAGTACAATCCATATAAATGGCAAAAAAAAATTGAACCATTAAAGTATGATGAAGCTAAGCGAGAGTACATTTTGAGCATGGAGGAAATATCGTCGAATGCCATTAATTACTTTTACAATTTAGCTTTGGCTCAATTAAACCTTGAAATTTCGAAAGCCAATTACTATAACAACGATACTATTTTTAAGATAGCACAAGGGCGCTATAATATTGGTACCATTGCCGAAAACGAAGTACTTCAAATTGAGCTGGCATTTTTAAATGCTAAAACTGCTTGGGGCCAGGCTAAAATAAACCTCGAGATTAGTAAGTTCAGGTTACGATCGTTTTTAGGTTTTAACGATTTGGTTCGGATTGAGTTGGTAATTCCTAAAGAGTTACCATTAATTGAAGTAGATGTTAATAAAGCTCTATTAAAAGCAAAAGAGAATAATGTGGCACCATTAAGCTGGGAACGGCAATTGTATGAGGCACAAAGTGAAGTGTCGCGCACGAAAGCCGAGAAACGATTCAATGCCAACCTTTCGGCTAAATATGGCTTAAATGGTGATGCTGTTTTAATTCAGAATTCATATAGCAACCCCGATGATCAGTTAGCTTTTTCAGTAGGTATTGATATTCCCATTTTGGATTGGGGAAAAGGTAAAGGAAAATACCGAATGGCTCAAAGCCAGCAAGAAGTAGTAAAAACGCAGGTTGAGCAAGCCAGGATTGATTTTGAGCAGCGGGTTTTATTGCAGGTCATGCAATTCAATGAACAGGACGATCAGGTAAACATTGCAGCAAAGGCAGATACCATTGCCCGTAAGCGATATGAAGTTACGAAACAGCGTTTTCTGATAGGTAAAATTGATATTCTTGACTTGAATGTAGCATCGCAAGAAAACGATTTGGCTCAGCGAAGTTATCTGGAAGCTCAAAAGACTTATTGGTCTTACTTTTACGGAATAAGGCAATATACCCTTTATGATTTTGTTAACGATAAACCACTGGAAACTGACTTTGAGGAGCTGGAGCAATAAATCACAGAAAATATTTTATTATCATAATATGTTGGCTTTAATAGAAAACGATAAATTCTTGCCTAATAGGAAAAGCTTCCCGGGGTAGAGAAGCTTTTCTGTAAAAAATCAGGCTGTATTTTTAGAATATTTTACCAAATGAATGAATAACAACAAACAACATTTAACAACTATTTTTAACCACGTGCCTGATTAGTTTTATTAAGTTCAAATTGTATGCCAAAAGATTAACATCAAGATTTAATATGTCAATTGCTTTTTACATGGAATAGACGATACGTCTTACGTATTGTTACAGCAGACTTGAGAATTTTTATAGAATAAGGAATTTAGCTTATTATCCTGTAGAAGGGTACAACAGTTATTTAACTACTTGCCGATAATCAATTACCTTGACATTTTTATAGTAATAATAAATTATATCCAAAAAGGAATAGTTTTGACGGGCCATTTGCATCGCTCCCTCCTGCGATAAGCCTACCCCATGGCCGTATCCTTTGCCTGAAATTATAATCTGGTTTCCATCGGGTTTGAATGAAAACCAGGTGGACCGTAATCGAAAATCCTGTCGTATCTTTTTCAGAGGTATGGTATCATTGCCATATACATAGTTCTTTTTGCGAAGGGGTTGTTCAAAAAACAGATTATCAATACGGGCCACATCATCTACAAGGTGTATTCCATTAGTTTCCAGATAACTGAACCATTCATCCACCAGAATGGAATCTTTCCACTCTGTATTTCGTTGTTCAAGGCTGAACGGGTCGGCAATGGTTTTCAGGTAACTGGTTGGTTTGAGCCATACATCTTCAGAATTAAGGGTTTGGCCACCTGAATTGGAATGAAAAGCTGCGGTAATTAAATTGTTTACTGAATCAACAATTATTAACCCGGTGGTATGTGCCACGGCTTGTTTTATTAGCGGATTTTTCAGGCTCATTCCTTTATATACTTGATGATTCACGTCGTCGCCAATTTTATAATCCACGGTACCTTGTCTTGAAATCTGTTCCATAAGATAGGTACGGCTGATAACTGCTTGCGATTTATAGAACTCATACGGTGCATTTGGACCTGATTCTGCTTCAACAACACCAGCTAAATAACTGTCGATATCAACCCAGTTTGTAATTCTAAATTGCTGATCAACTGTGGTAAGAGTTAAATTACCTTCATAATATCGCGAAGATAAAGCAGGAAATGAAGGCTCAATTTTAAAAGCGTTTTGTCTTGCCGAACCATCAAAACTAATTGTTTTGAATAATCCCAAGTATTGTTCTGAATCCCAAGCACTAATGGAATCGCCAACAACTGTGAAATAGGTAATTTGGTTTCTTTTTAGCTTATGTACCGTTCCTTTTTCAGTGGTAAACTCATATTTCCCTTCAATAGGGCTTATTACCAATGTTTTAATTAAAAACTGGTTGAATAAATCAACTTTAATGATGTACGCAAAGCACGTTGAATTGTAAATAAGTAATAGTAAAAAAAGGAAGCTGATTTTCATTATGCTATTTACGTATTAAATCGTTAAATATAGCATTAGCAGCATTTTGCGATGCCCCGGGTTCTCCAATTAATTCTTTCAATGTTTTGTAATGGTTAAGCATGGCATTTCTATAGGCCTTATTATGGAGAATTTCATTCAATTCTTTTACTAAATATTCTTTCTTAAAAGTGTCTTGAACCATTTCTTTTACTGCCTCGTAATTTAAAATAAGGTTTACCAGCGACAACCATTTAACGATAAGTAACTTTCGTCCTATTTTATACAAAAAGTCACCAATGTTTGTATGGTAACACACTATTTGTGGAACATTTAATAAGGCAGTTTCCAAGGTGGCAGTTCCTGAAGTAACTAAAGCGGCTTCACTGTGCTTTAGTAATTCATAAGTTTGTGAAAATAATACAGGAATATCGTGTGGTCCAATGATTTTTTTGTAAAAGTCTTTTTCAATACTTGGAGCACCGGCTACAATGAATTGGTAATTGGGGAAAAAATGGCTCACCTGAATCATTACAGGCAACATAAGTTTAATCTCCTGTTGTCGGCTACCTGCCAATAAAGCAATTATAGGTTTTTGGGATAATTGATGGTTGCTTGTAAATTCTTCAAAAGGTTCAAAATAATCTTTATGTGCATCAATGGCATCATTCACTGGATTTCCCACGTAATGAACCGAGAATTGGTATTTTTTGTAGAACTCAGTTTCAAATGGCAAAATGGTAAACATTTTATCAACGTATTTCTTGATTTTTTTTATCCGGTTGGTTTTCCATGCCCATATTTTTGGAGAAATGTAATAATGCACCCGGTATCCTTTCAATTTGGCAAATTCAGCAATTTGAAGGTTAAATCCGGCATAGTCAATTAATATTACTACATCGGGCTTAAATTTGGAAATATCCCTTTTGCAGAGTTTGATATTTTTTACTATGGTCCGGAAGTTAAGGAGTACTTTTATAAAACCCATGAAAGCCAGTTCTTTAATGTGTTTTACCGGAGTTCCTCCAAACTGGCTCATTAAGTCACCACCCCAAAAACGAAATTCTGCCTGCGGATCGATGACTTTTAATGAACGCATCAGATTTGAACCATGCAAATCGCCGCTGGCTTCTCCTGCAATTAAATAGTATTTCATAGGAAAAGGATTTAGGTCATGTATAGAATCAATACCACAATGCCATAAAATAGGCTCATCAATAATATTCCTCTGGCTTGGTTTAATTTATCAAACTTGGTCCATAAAAAAAACAGGCCGGTGCCAGGCATCAGACTAAGTGAGATAATTTTGTATAAAAGTCCAATTTGCTGAAAATGCTTTACACAGGCAATTACCGAATCAAACTGGCTGCTTGAATACAGTATAAATGCCCCAACAAAAAGCATAGGAAGCAATAGTCCGATAATGGCGCCTGTTGAGACTTTATCGTTTTTAATTAAGTTCATTGTATTTCAATGCTAAGATTTTGGAGTGTTTTAACATTATCGTGATCGGTGTAATCAACCTTTATGGGTACAATAGTAGCAAAATTATTATCCAATGCCCATTCGTCGGTATCTGTCGACCCATTTTCATTACTATTGAAATCTCCGGTAAGCCAATAATATGCTCCACCATGTGGGTCAATTCGTTTTTCATATTCTTCTTTCCAAACTCCTCTGGCTTGTCGGCAAACCTTGATACCTCTAAAATCGGCTTCTTCAACTACCGGAAAATTAACATTTAAGCAAGTTCCTGAAGGGAGTCCGTATTCCAGTATTTTTTTTAAAATACCTTCTGAATATTTTTTTGTAAGTGTAAAATCAGCGGTCATGCTATGAGAGCAAAGCGAAAACCCAATAGAAGGGATTCCATTCAAGCAACCTTCAATAGCACCACCCATTGTACCTGAATAGACCACATTTATGGATGAGTTGGAACCGTGGTTGATGCCCGAAACCAGAATATCGGGTTTACGATCAGCAATTTGGTTTATGGCCATTTTTACGCAATCAACAGGAGTTCCATTCAATTTGTATATGGTTACCCCAATTTCTTTGCTGAGTAAAGTGATGCGGAGGGGGTTTTTTATAGTAATGGCGTGCGACATTCCCGACATTCCTTGTTCGGGGGCCACAACCAAAACTTCGCCATAAGGTTTAACCATTTCAATTAGAGCGTGCAATCCCGGTGCAAAATAGCCATCATCATTTGTGACCAATATCAAGGGTTTTGTATTTTTTTCCAAAATCTTCAGAATTATAAATTTATGCAAATATAATTGCTTTAGGGTTGGATCGCCGACCTCCGGTCGGTTTTTTTATTTATTAAAACAGAGTCTAGTTCGGAATCAATAGTTAGCATACCATTTATCCTCCACAGAAATTTTCAACTCAGTCAAGAAAATAGCGAAGTAAGCGCTTTTCTATCCTGAAGTTTTACTACAAATACCCAAGTTATTCAATAAAGGATAAGAAAAAAAATTTACTTTTGTGGATTGGATAAAAACATAGCACAACATTGAATTATGAACATTTCGTACAATTGGTTGAAACAATACCTTTACCTTGATTTTGAACCTCAAAAATTAGCTGAAATAGTAACAAGCCTTGGCCTTGAGGTGGGTGGAATTGAATCGTTTCAGTCGGTAAAAGGAGGGTTAGAGGGGTTTGTAATTGGTGAAGTTCTTACCTGTAAACCCCATCCCGATTCCGATCATTTGAGCATAACTACTGTAAATTTGGGCGACGGAGTTGAAACCCCGATTGTTTGTGGCGCAGCCAATGTGGCTGCAGGTCAAAAGGTAGTGGTTGCCACTATCGGAACAACTTTGTATCAGGGCAACGAAAGTTTTGTGATTAAAAAATCAAAAATCAGAGGCGCCGAGTCCATGGGAATGATATGTGCCGAAGATGAAATAGGCATTGGCACATCACACGAAGGAATTATGGTTTTGCCCGCAAATGTTAACGTGGGAACTTTGGCCAAAGAATATTTCAATGTTGAAAACGATGTGGTTTTTGAAGTGGATCTGACCCCAAACCGCATTGATGCCGGATCACATATTGGAATTGCCCGCGATGTAGCCGCTTATTTGAAACAGACCCAAGAAATTGAATATAAAAAACCATCGGTAGAAGCTTTTAAAGCCGATAATTATCAATTGGAAATAAAAGTCACGGTTGAAAATACCGACGCTTGCCCACGATATGCCGGAGTTACCCTTACCGGGTTGAAAGTGACTGAATCACCCGATTGGTTAAAGAACCGCTTGAAAGCCATTGGATTAAATCCCATTAACAATGTGGTGGATGTTACCAATTTTGTGCTTCACGAATTGGGACAGCCATTGCATGCTTTTGATGCAGCCAAAATTTCAGGTAATAAAATTGTAGTTAAAACACTACCGGAAAAAACACCCTTTTTAACTCTCGATGGACAGGAACGAAGGTTAGGGGCTGCTGATTTAATGATTTGTAACGGTACTGAAGGAATGTGTATTGCCGGAGTTTTTGGAGGCATAGAATCAGGAGTTACTGAAAGCACTAAAAGTATTTTTCTCGAAAGTGCCTGTTTCAATCCGGTATTTATTCGCAAAACAGCGCGAAGACACGGAATGAATACCGATGCCTCTTTCCGTTTTGAAAGGGGAGTTGATCCAAATGTTACCATTTATGCACTAAAACGGGCTGCTTTACTGATTAAAGAAGTGGCCGGAGGAACTATCAGTTCTGAAATTGTGGATATTTATCCTAAACCGGTAGCCGATTTTGAAGTTGTTTTGCGTCTTTCGCAATTGGAGCGACTTATTGGTGAAAAGTTACCCAAAGACAAAGTGATAAAGATTTTAGAGGCGCTTGAAATAAAAGTTATTAATGATAATGATGTTCAGCTATTGCTTCACGTTCCGCCGTATAGGGTTGATGTTCAGCGGGAATCGGATGTTATTGAAGAAATTTTAAGAATATATGGTTATAATTCTGTACCCATCAGCAAACAGGTAAATGCTACCTTAGCAAATGCACCAAAACCCGATCCAAATGTCTTAAAAGAGCTTATTGCAAATCAGCTAAGTTCGTTGGGTTTTAATGAAATTATGTCGAATTCTCTCACCAAAAGGGAGTATTACGATTCATTAACCAGTTATCCAAAAGAAAATACCGTTGGAATTTTGAATCCGTTAAGTCAGGATTTGAATGGTTTGCGGCAAACACTTTTATTTGGATGCATGGAGGCAGTGGCATTCAATGCGAACCGTCAGAACCCCGATTTGAAATTGTATGAATTTGGTAACACCTATCATTTGAATGCGGACAAGCAATCGGATAATCCGCTCGATAAATACAGTCAAGGTGAAAAATTGGCATTGGTAGTTTCTGGAAATAGATCCATAGAAACATGGCATTCCAAACAGGAAAAGGTAAGTTTCTATTTCATAAAATCCATGGTAGAAACGGTTTTCATTCGTTTAGGAGTGGATCAAAAAAAGCTAACTACCTCCTCTTTCAGCAACGACTTATTTTCGGATGGGTTAGTTTGGGAATACAATAAAATGGAATTGGGAAAAATAGGTATCGTTCAACGAAAAGTTTGCAAGCAATTTGACATCAAGCACGATGTTTATTATGCTGAAGTTGATTGGGAAAAATTGTTAAAATCCATCCGGAACCTGAAAGTTGAATTTTCAGAATTGCCTAAATTCCCAGAGGTACGTCGCGATTTATCCCTGTTGCTTGATAAAAATGTTACGTTCGATTTGCTTAAAACAGAAGCATTTAAACAAGAGAAAAAATTACTTAAGGAAGTTACACTTTTTGATGTTTACGAGGGAGATAAATTGGGTGAAGGAAAAAAATCTTACGCCCTGAGTTTTATTCTGCAAGATGAAACAAAAACCCTGACAGATAAGCAGATTGATAAAATAATGGATAACCTGATTAAGGTTTACCAAAACCAATTTGATGCAAAACTTCGTTAAAACTTTATGGTGTCTATGAACCGGATTTCGATTATTCAGGGCGACATTACTAAAATTCAGGCAGATGCTATTGTAAACGCGGCTAATACCAGTTTATTGGGCGGTGGCGGGGTAGATGGTGCCATTCATCGGGCGGCCGGAAGTAAATTATTGGAAGCCTGTCGGTTATTAAATGGTTGTAATACAGGAGAAGCGAAAATCACTTTAGGATATAATCTGTTGGCTAAGCATGTTATTCATGCCGTAGGACCAATCTGGAAAGGTGGAAACAGAAGCGAATCACAATTGCTTGCCAATTGCTATCGGAATTCTTTTTATTTAGCAAAATTGAATAAAATGGAGAGCATTGCTTTCCCAAATATCAGCACCGGTGTTTATGGTTATCCCAAAGCAGAAGCTGCAAAAATAGTAAAAAACGAAACTTTATTGTTTCTAGCGGATAACCCCAATTTTAAAAAAGTAATTTTTGCTATATTTGATGAAGAGAATTACCATATTTACAATAAAGAATTTAATCATTTAAATTAGATTGTTTTGGGGTATTTAAAATTTGACGCAACAGAGGACAGCCCGGAAGTATTAATGGATGCTGATTTATCCATTTTTCAAATTTCCGGAAACTCTACGCCTGAAGATGTAAATCAAGTATATAAGCCAATCCTTGACTGGCTTGAAACAGATGGTGCTCATTTGGATAATTGTCAGTGTAAATTATTTTTTCGTTACTTGAGTTCTTCATCCCATCACATGGCTTTTAATGTGCTGCGTAAACTCAATTCAATGCACAACCGGGGTAGAAAACTTACTATTGAATGGGCTTATGAGAATATTGATGATGATATGTTGCGTTTAGGTCTTGATTATGCTTCCATTCTTGAAATACCCTTCGAATTTAGTCCTAGAAATTAAAATCCATGATTCTTACTTTTCTTATTATTGCCAGTACTGTTTTATTCTCGATGGCGGCTTTCCGTCAACCTCAATTAATGTATAAATACAATTTTAATGCATTCCAGATAGTGCATCGAAAGCAATGGTACCGTTTATTCACACCTGTATTTTTGCATGCCAATTGGGAGCATTTAATTTTTAACATGTTGTCCCTCTTTTTTTTCGCACCCGTTGTTGAATCTCAACTGGGTAGTATTATGTTTCTCATAATTTATGCAGGAGCAGCCATAGCTTCCAGCATTCCAGATTTAATAAAGCATAAGAATGATTATGCCTACAATGCCTTAGGTGCTTCCGGTGCCGTATCAGCCATCATTTTTACTTCTATTCTTTTGAATCCAACCAGTAAAATAATGCTTATGTTGATACCCATTCCAATACCAGCCGTATTGTTTGGATTGCTTTATCTTGCCTATTCTGCTTATATGTCAAAAAGAAATTTGGACAACATTGGTCATAATGCTCACTTTTGGGGTGCCATTTTTGGATTTGTTTTTCCAATTTTATTATACCCTCAATTGCTGCAATCCTTTTTCCATCAGTTGCTTTATTAGTATAAACCGAACTCGTAGTTACTTTTCCAATGAAGAAGGTCATTTTTTTAGATCGTGATGGCGTAATCAATAATGATACCGGGCACTATTATATTTATAAGCCCGCCGATTTTGTTTTGAACGATGGCTTGATAGCTGGTTTGCTTCAATTGAAAAATGTTGGATATGAGTTTGTTATTATTTCGAATCAAGGAGGAATTGCCCGTGGCACTTACAGCAAACAAGAAGTGGAATTGGTACATGATAAACTATTGAAGGAATTTGCCCGTCACCACCTTTCTGTTTTAGAGATTTATTATTGTCCACACCACAGCGAAATTGAAAAATGCCTTTGCCGTAAGCCAGAATCGTTGTTGATTGAAAAAGCCATAGCCCGGTTTACTATTGATACCAAAAAATCCTATTTCATTGGCGATAGCGAAAAAGATATGCAGGCAGCAATAAAAGCTGGAATACAAGGAATATCAATAAAGTCAAATCAAAACATACAAACCATTTTGTTCCAAATTAATAATGACTAAAGAATCAGGTTTACTGGTATTCAATAAAGATTACTTGCAAGCGGCCAATTTTAAGGTTGAGTTAGGTAATCGTGCATTCCGCTATGGCGATGGATTTTTTGAAACCATGCACGCCAATGGATGCCAGGTGCAGTTTTTAAACGACCATTGGGAGCGGATGCAATATGCTTCAAAGATTTTACATATTTGCTTTCCCGATTATTTAACCATCGATTTTTTGAATAAACAAATTGCCGGTTTGTTAACCCGGTTGAAATTATTTCAGGCCGCCCGCATCAAGGTTTCTGTTATTCGGAAGGCTGAAGGATACTATATTCCCGATTCCCTGGAATGTGACATCCTTATTGAAGCATCGTACATAGGAAAAGGACCTTATGAAATTACAGATAAGAGCTTGATACTTGGTGTTTTTGAGGAAGTCCCAAAACCAAAAGCGGAATATCTGAACATAAAAACGATGAATGCGCTGCCGTATATTTTAGCCGGAATTTATGCCATGGAAAACCATTACCACGATGCCTTGTTATTGGATGATAAGGGTTTTATTGTAGAAGCTACCTCATCGAATTTGTTTGCAGTGGAAGGTAAAAACCTTTTTACTCCATCTTTGGAAACTGGCTGTGTTCGAGGAATTATGCGAAAGCAACTCATTAAAATTGCAAATGAATTGAATTATAAGGTTAATGAAAAAGCCTATTTAACAAAAGCGGACTTATTAAAAATGGATGAGCTTTTTTTAACAAATGCTGTTTCCGGAATCCGTTCAGTAACTGCATATCAAAACCGAAGGTATTTTAAAAAGAATGCGCAAAAAATTATGGTTGAATTAAATCGAGTGGCTTTTACTAATTCATCCCCGGATTAGAAGGCGCATTGGCCCATAAGGAATAGGAGTCGCCTAAATCGTTCAACAGATCTTTCCATGTGTTGGTATTGGCATTCATAATTTTTTTTGGCGAAATCTCAGAAACTATCCAAAAATTATCCTCAATTTCCTGCTGTAATTGATCGGGAGCCCAACCACTATAACCAATATAAAACCTTATTTCATTGGGCTGAATGGTGCGGTTGTATATATTTTCTTTTAATAAATCAAAATCACCTCCCCAATAAATATTTTTAATCACAGGGGTACTTTCTGGAAACAAATCGGGGCGGGTATGTAAGTAATGAATCGTGTCGGGACTAACCGGACCACCCATGAAGCAAGCCGCATTAAAAGGCGGAAAATCAGGAAAAAGTTCATGAATGGGTACGTCAATGGGTTTATTTATAATATAACCTAAAGTTCCATCTTTTTCGTTGTGTTCGGTTATTAATACTACCGATCGGCCAAAATAGGAGTCGGGGGAGAATGGTTCTGAAATCAGGCATTTGCCTTTTCCAACCTTGGCCATATAATGGTTAATATTGAATAGATTGATTTCCGATCTCATCGTTATTGTTATTGGTAATTAGGTAAATTTAGAAATTATTTTCAAAAACTGGTTCATTT
>DYQV01000716.1 GCA_020719105.1 Rikenella microfusus | reverse complement strand
TAGCTTAATCGTCAGGATTATTTATGAATAATCCGGGTTAGCTATTTTTCAAAAAATGGGGCTTTAGAAACTACTGCCTTCAAGTTTTTGTCTCGAATTTCAATGAAAATCTCAGTTCCCTCTTTCCAGAAACCTTTTTTCAAGTAGGCCATACCAATTGCCTTATTGGTTAAGGGTGACATGGTTCCTGAAGTTACCTCTCCTATTTCAACACCTTGTGCATCCACCACTTTATAGTTATGACGAGGAATGCCTTTATCAACCATGACAAATCCTTTTAGACGCTTGTCAACCCCATCATTTTTTTGTTTTTCCCAAATATCGCGATTGATAAAATTATTACCTTCTACAAATTTTGTTATCCAACCCAATCCAGCTTCAATAGCTGATGTTTCATCATTTATGTCGTTTCCATACAAACAGAACCCAGCTTCTAAACGCAAGGTATCGCGGGCACCCAGTCCAATTGGCTTGATTCCATGTTCAGCGCCGGCTTCAAAAATTGCGTTCCAAAGTTTTTCCCCGTCGCTATTATTCACATATACTTCACAACCTCCTGATCCGGTATATCCGGTGGTAGCAAAAATCACCTCTTTAATACCTGCAAAATCGCATTTCTGGAAGGTATAATACTCCATATCCATTACGTTTGCTTTGGTCAATTTTTGCATGGCTTTTAGTGCCAATGGACCCTGAACAGCCAACTGACAGATTTCGTTAGAAGCATTGTAGAGTTCTTTTCCTATAACCATTCCCATCTCTTGGGCATGCTTAACACACCAATCCCAATCTTTTTCCATATTTCCAGCATTTACCACCAGTAAGTAGGTCTCTGCATTGAACCGATAAACCAGCAAATCATCAACAATTCCACCTTTACCATTTGGGAAGCAACTATACTGCACTTTACCATCATAAAGCTCCGCAACATCATTTGATGTTAGCTTTTGAATTAGATTAAAAGCTTTAGGACCTTTAACCCAAAATTCACCCATGTGTGAAACATCAAAAACTCCTAACTTTTGTCGTACGGTATTGTGCTCATCTTTAATTCCAGAATATTCAATGGGCATATAGTAGCCTGCAAATGGAGCCATGCGTGCTCCAAGGGCTTCGTGAAATGACGTAAATGCTGTTCTTTTCATGGCAAGTATTTTATTTTTAAAACGATTCAATTAAATTTTGGGCAAATGTAATAATTTAGAATACCAAGTATTTGATAAAAATCCTATTTGAGAGCAGAATTTGTTAA
>DYQV01000170.1:3561-5845 GCA_020719105.1 Rikenella microfusus | reverse complement strand
ATCGCACATTCACACCTTTCGCTGTGCTCAGGTATGAATAAAGCGGGTTAAACCTACCATTGACTGAACAAACAGAAATACTTGAAACTACCTTTAATAATTGGGTAGGAGAATTAGAACAAGTTGATGATGTTTGTGTTATTGCAATTTGAGTTTTATAGATTTAATGTAAAGTAATACCGCTGCATATGCTTACTTGGTACACAGACCTGTGTACAGAACAAAATGGACTTCAATAATTTTTAAATAAATTTGCCGTAAACGTACACGGAATTTAAGAAATTGTTTTACATTTGCTTTCGTAAACGTACACGGAATGAATAGAAAGCAAAATAGAAAAGCAGGAATTAAAGATATAGCAGAGCTTGCAGGGGTTTCTATTGGTACTATTGATCGGGTACTCCACAATCGGAGCGAGGTGAGTGAAGAAACCCGCAAAAAAGTAATGAAAATTGTTGAGGAAGTAGGATACACCCCAAATATTTTTGCCAAATCGCTTTCATCTAAAAAGGCTACCAGAATTGCCATCGTTTTGCCCGATTCGAGCGACAACAATCCCTATTGGGAGAAACCCATTAAAGGAATTAAGCAAGCAGCCGAAGAATTAGTAAACTATAATACCGAAATTATATATGAACATTTTGATGCATCCAATGAGGCATCGTTTCGGGCAGTGCTCCAAAAAATTGCGGCCGTTAACCCCGACGGGGTTGCTCTAAACCCAGCTTTTGAGGCATTATCAAAAGAGTTTTTAAAAGTGTTTGATGAGAAAAAAACACCCTATGTATTTATTGATGTTGATTTAAAAGGGGTTGATAATTTAGCCTATTTTGGGCAGGATGCCGAGCAAAGTGGTTTGGTTGCAGCCCGGTTAATGGATTTATTCACCCAAAATAATTCAACCATTCTCATTGTTAAACAGGCCAAGAAAAAAGTATTTTCGACCCACATAGAAAATAGGATTTTAGGCTTTAATAAATACCTGCAAACCTGCAATTGTAAAAACCGAATCCATACGGTTACTGTTGAGATTGATTTGAACGACCCAAATGAACCCGAAACATCTTTGAATGAAGCATTTAATCGGGTTACCGAAATAAAAGGGGTTTTTGTGCCGAATTCCAGAGGTTTTAAGTTGGCTACTTATCTTAAAGACAAGAAAAAGAAGGAGTTGATTGTGGTAGGTTACGACCTTATTGACCCTAATGTAACATTTTTGCGTGAAGGTTATATTACTTTTTTGCTTAGTCAAAAGTCTGAAGAACAGGCGTATAAAGCCATTTACGCCTTGTTTAATCAATTGGTTTCGCAAAAAGCGGTGAATAAAACCAACTTTAGCACCATTGATATAATTACTAAGGAGAATATGGATTATTACTTACAAAATAAGTGAATAAATTATGATAAATTTTGATGATTTAAAAGGACAAGTTTGCGTAATTACAGGTGGTACCGCATGAGGTTGTGGGAATGGCCAATTACAACAAAAATATTTTTGTGGGAACGGGCGGTGCTGAGGGCATAAATAAAAGCCACTTTGTGGGTGCAGTTTATGGAATGGAAAATGTGATGGGATGCGCCGATAATCCGATTCGCAGTTTATTAAATTACGCATCCGAAAATTTTACCAACCATTTGCCAATTGTTTATGTGCATACTGTGGTGGCCCGCGACAAAGAGAGTGGAAAATTGGTTACCCGTGGTCTGTTTATTGGCGATGATTACAGTGTTTTCACAGATGCCGCCGAATTATCGTTGAAGGTAAATTTTATAATGCTGGAAAAGCCTATAAAAAAAGCAGTGGTCTTTCTTGACCCTTCAGAATTTAAAAGTACCTGGTTGGGTAATAAGAGTATTTATCGTACCCGCATGGCTATGGCCGATGGTGGTGAGCTAATTGTGCTGGCACCGGCATTAAAAGAATTTGGTGAGGATAAAGAGATTGACCGTTTGATACGTAAATATGGATATTTTGGAACACCTAAAACGTTGCAAAACCTGAAGGAAAATTCTGATTTAGAGGCAAATTTGAGTGCTGCCGCCCATTTAATTCACGGCAGTTCCGAGGGCCGTTTTTCAATAACTTATTGCCCAGGACATCTTAGCAAAGAAGAGATAGAATCGGTTGGCTTTACGTATGCCGATATGAATACAATGATAAAAAAATATAATCCGGATACATTAAAGGAAGGATTCAATACGATGCCTGATGGCGAGGAGGTGTTCTTTATCTCAAATCCGGCCGTTGGTTTGTGGGCTTATAAAGAGAGTTTTAAATAGTTAT
>DYQV01000170.1:2052-3461 GCA_020719105.1 Rikenella microfusus | reverse complement strand
GTGATTCAGTGATTCAGTGATTCAGTTAAAATTCAGACATGCAAAATTATTAAATTGTAAATAGATGCTTGCAAGAACTTTTGAAGAATTGGATATTTGGAAAAAAGCAAGAGAGATTGTGAAGAATACTCATCTTGATTATTCAAAAGGTTCATGTTGGGAAGTTAAGAACATGTATTACCTAGCAGAGGATGTGAATTATTTAGATAAAGAAACGGCTACTATGAGAAGAGAAGCGTGTGAATACGAAAAAAACAGCATTGCCAAATTTATGAATCATTTAAAGAAAGGATATAAATAAATGGATTCGAATTTACAAGCAGAATCACAGAATCACAGCTTGACAGAATCACAGAATTCCATAAAATGGGGAATCCTTGGTTGTGGCAATGTTACCGAAGTTAAAAGCGGTCCGGCTTTTAATTTGGTGCCAAATTCCGAATTGGTGGCTGTAATGCGACGTGATGCCGCCAAAGCCGAGGATTACGCCAAACGTCATGGTGTTCCTAATTGGTATAACAATGCAGATGATTTAATTAACGATGACAATGTGAATGCCATTTATGTTGCCACACCACCAAATGCACACGCAGAGCTTACCATAAAAGCAATCAAAGCCGGGAAACCGGTGTATGTTGAAAAACCCATGGCATTAAATTTTGCTGAATGCCAACAAATGGTAGATGCATCGGAGAAATATAATACGCCTCTTTTTGTAGCTTACTACCGTCGTGCATTGCCGGGGTTTTTGAAAGTAAAAGAATTGATTGATTCCAATACCATTGGCACTGTTCGATTGGTGAATATGCAATTGTACAAATCATTATCAAATTATAAATCAGATGAAATACTGCCTTGGCGCGTCGATCCTAATATCGCAGGAGGTGGCCATTTTTTCGATTTGGCATCGCATCAGCTTGACTTTATGGATTTTGTTTTCGGCCCAGTGCAAAAAGTGAATTCAATGGCAAAGAATCAGGCAAATAAATACAAGGCTGAAGACATTATTTCTGCCAGTTTTTTAATGCCCGAAAATGTTTTAGTGAATGGGACATGGTGCTTTACAGTACCCGAATTTTTAGAGCGTGATACCATTGAAATCATTGGCGAAAAAGGAACCATCACCTATTCATGTTTCGATTTTGTTCCGGTAGTATTAAGAACATCAGAGGGAATACAAACATTTGAATATGCCAAACCCAAGCACGTACAACAAAATATGATACAATTGGTAGTGGATGATTTATTAGGTAGGGGTAAATCACCAAGTACTGGTTTTACTGGAGCCAGAACCAACTGGGTTATGGGCGAGGTGGTTAAAGAATATTATAAAAAGGAATGAAGTTCGTCACTAGTTTCTTAGGACGGAAACTTAGTTTCTCAATACTTGATACTCAATACTTGATACT
>DYQV01000170.1:0-1952 GCA_020719105.1 Rikenella microfusus | reverse complement strand
ACTATAAACTATAAACTAAAAATCTAAATACTAAAAATATGAAACATTTATCAGACATAGCAGTGGTGGGATTAGCCGTTATGGGCGAAAACCTGATACTAAACATGGAAAGCAAGGGTTTTACCGTGACAGCTTACAACCGAACAATTGACAAGGTTGAAAAATTTGTGAATGGCAGGGCAAAAGGAAAGAATATACGGGGTGCTTATTCTGTTGAGGAATTGGTCAGCTCATTGAGCAAACCCCGCAAAGTAATGCTAATGGTCAAAGCCGGAAAGGCAGTCGATGATTTTATTGAAATCTTACTTCCACATCTTGAAAAAGGAGATATTATTATTGATGGTGGAAATACCCATTTCCCTGACACTAACCGCCGCATTGCGTATGTGGAAAGCAAGGGCCTTCGTTACATTGGTACAGGCGTTTCAGGTGGTGAAGAGGGGGCACTAAATGGTCCTTCCATCATGCCCGGAGGTTCGCCATCGGCATGGCCCGAGGTAAAACCCATTTTTCAGACCATTTCAGCAAAAGTTGATGGCAACGTTCCATGCTGTGACTGGGTTGGCGAAAATGGTGCCGGTCACTTTGTAAAGATGGTGCACAACGGTATTGAATACGGCGATATGCAACTGATAACAGAAGCCTACCAAGTAATGAAAGACTTATTGGGTATGAGTGCCGATGAAATGCACCAGGTTTTTAAAGAATGGAACCAAGGCGATTTAAGCAGTTACCTGATTGAGATTACCCGTGATATACTAGCCTATAAAGATGAAGATGGCAGCGCCTTAGTGGAAAAGATTTTGGACACTGCCGGTCAAAAAGGAACCGGAAAATGGACAGCAGTAAGCGCGCTTGACCAAGGAATTCCGTTGACATTAATTGGTGAGGCTGTTTTTGCACGTTGCCTTTCTGCCATAAAAGAGGAAAGGGTGGAAGCATCAAAACAGATAAAAGCAACAAAGCCATCGTTCAGTGACGATAAAAAGCAAATAATTGCTGATTTAAAAGATGCGCTTTATGCTTCAAAACTGGTATCGTATGCACAAGGATATACCTTGATGAAAGCTCAGGCCGATGAAGCCGGTTGGAATTTAAACTATGGAGGAATAGCCTTGATGTGGAGAGGAGGATGCATCATAAGGTCAACTTTCTTGGGTAAAATAAAGGAGGCATACGACAGCAATCCCGATTTAAAAAACCTATTGCTCGATCCATTCTTTAAAGAAAAAGTGGAAAAAGCCGAAAAAGCATGGCGCCGTTTGGTATCCACAGCCATAATGAATGGTATTCCGGTTCCAACCTTGGCAAGTGCTTTAACTTATTTCGATGGGTATAGAAGTGCCAGACTTCCGGCCAATTTATTGCAAGCCCAGCGCGACTATTTTGGAGCACATACCTACGAGCGGATTGACAAACCCCGTGGCGAATTTTTCCACACCAACTGGACAGGAACCGGGGGCGATACCGCCTCATCGACCTATAATGTTTAGGACACAATTTAAATCTCCAATACAAAAATAATGAGCATAACAAAAACTGGAATGAGTTATTATCGATATAGAATTCTGGCCTTATTGATGCTTGCCACTACCATAAACTATTTCGATAGAAGCTTAATGGGTATCATGTCACCTGAACTTATTGAATGGTTTGGCTGGACAAAACAGGATTACTCATGAAATTGCGGCATTGGTTTGCGATTCCATAAAACACAGAGATGGAAAGGATTATAGGCTGGTTTGCTTTTGTATTATGGGTAATCATGTACACCTGATTATATATAAATTAGCTAAACCGCTCCATATAGTTATGAAAGAATTGAAATCGTTTACCGGAAAGGAGGCAATAAAAATCCCTAAGGACAGCAAAGAGCCTGCTTCGCTTTTAATTCCTTCTCGGAGCAGGCGCTCCAAGTTCCTTCCATAGGACAGCGAAGCGCCTGCTTCGCT
>DYQV01000715.1 GCA_020719105.1 Rikenella microfusus | reverse complement strand
TAAACGAATTTCTTTTTGCTGTGTAGTAAATAAGTGATGCGGAAGGAAAGAATTGAAAATATTCATTTGAAAAATTGTATGCTGAATAAACATTATCGCCAACATTCCAAACCGGCTCAGCTCTTAACCCAAACTGATATTTCCATGTAGGTTCTTGCTGTGTACCTATCCAGCCTGTGTATAGCAGATAAAGGGCATGAATTTGTTCGTTGAATTTGAATATATCTGTATGAGCAGAATCTGTAACAAAACTGCCATTTTGTTGGCTGGCTCGAAGATAATCATCATTAATAAACCTGAATGTTGCTTTATAACCGGTTTCTATTAATCCCTTTTCTTTAACCGGATGCTCATAATTAATTGTAAGGTTGGTCAGGTTAGCGTCTTCGTAAAAATGTGTTTTTTGTAAAAACGGGTCGCCAATTTCAACGTTTTGTTTGGTTAAATTCTGTGTCGAGATGTCGGTGTTTTCCATGTTGTATTCAATGGCAGAACTTGCATCAAAAGTAAGCACCCTGTTTTGAATAAAATTTCTCGTATAATTAAACAAAAGTTCGCCTGTGTGGAAACGCCTGTTTTCGTTTGAGTATCGGCTGTTGCGGCTTGTAAAGTCATGCAATGAGGTTTCTGATGTGCTTTCAATGGTTTCATGATTATCCTGTCCTTCAAAAAGCCAAATTCCCTCCAATCTGAAACTGTTTTTAGAATTTGGGGTATAACCCACATTAAAGCGTGCCGTTTGGGTTTGAATGGTACGTTCGTCTTCGCGTGGTTGTGAAAGATAGTAAGCGTTTTGAGAATCGTACTGGGTTCGCTGTTTATTTACTGTGCGTGTGCGGGTAGTAAACCAATTATCGTAGGCCAAACCTAAATCCCATTTAGGTGTGTTATGGTTTATAATGAAAGAGCCGTTGATGCGATAGCGTGCTCCAAAACCGCCACCCAGAGCTGCCGCACCGTTTGTGCCAAGGTTTGTATTACTTTTAAGCACAATGTTTATAATTCCGCTTTCGGCATCGGCATCGTATTTTGCTGACGGGTTGGTAATAATTTCGATGCGTTCGATGGCACTTGCAGGGATTTGTTCCAAATTGGTTACTCTATCCACTCCGCCAATTCCGGAAACCCTGCCGTCAATCAAAATCAGAGGGGTTTTCCCTCTCAGGGTAATATTTCCTTCCATACCCACCTGTACCCCGGGCATATTTTTCATCAGGTCGGCTGCTGTGCCCCCGATTTGAGTTAGATTTTCCG
>DYQV01000006.1 GCA_020719105.1 Rikenella microfusus | reverse complement strand
AATATTGAGGTGTAGCTTAATCGTCAGGATTATTAATGAATAATCCGGGCTAATTCGAAAATTCTTATTCTACCAATTTTTTCAGATAAAGTCTGGTCAATTCAAAGGTAATTAACGTCATCAATACAAACTATTACCTAAGTTGAGGCTCTAATGAAAGTTTAACGCATCCACATTGCATTTTTTTCAACAAATTTGGGTGCATTATTATTTGTAAATCATTGAATATAAACAGATTAAAAAAGTGTTGTGGTTTTTTAAAAACCTATTAATTTTTCAAAAAAAATAGCTTTAATTTGCATAAAACTTAAACTCATTTTTTTATGGCTGTTTAGAAATGAAGAATACCTACTTTGATCTCGTTGAACAGAGTTATTACTTTCCTCAGGAAGGTTTTGACTTAAGGGATGGATACCTGACTTTCCACGGAGTTTCGCTAAAGTACCTGATTGAAAAATACGGTACACCATTTAAATTGGTTTATCTGCCCCGCATAGGCGACCAGATTAAAAAAGCCCGGAATCTATTTAACCGCGCAATCAAAGCAAACAACTACAACGGCGATTATTACTATTGCTATTGTACCAAATGTTGTCACTTTCATCATGTCATTGGTGCAGCTTTAAAACATCAAGTCAACCTTGAAACATCTTCGGCCTTCGATATCGATTTAATTGAAATGCTTTACCAAAAAGGAGAGCTCGATAAATCGCGGATTATTGTGCACAACGGCTATAAAACAGATGATTATATTGCCAAGATAATCAAACTTCAACAAATGGGATTTGAGAATTCTATTGTGGTTTTAGACAGCCCCAAAGAGCTTAACCGGGTAATAAAGCAAGCCGGTGAACATAAAATGAAAATTGGTTTGCGTATGGCCATCGACGAAGAGCCTTCATCAGCATATTATACATCGAGGCTAGGCATCAGGCATACTGAAATATTGAGTTACTATAAATCAAAAATAAAAGGAAACCCCAACTTGGAACTTAAAATGCTCCATTTCTTTGTCGATTCGGGTATTAAGGATAGTTTGTATTATTGGGGGGAATTCAACAAGGCATTGAAAATTTATACTGAGCTCAAAAAGCAATGCAAAACACTGGATTCGCTGAATTTAGGGGGTGGTTTCCCAATCCGCAATAACTTAGGCTTTGAATACGATTATGAATACATGATAAAAGAAGTGGTGCGCAATATTAAAGAAATATGCACCAATGAAGGCATTCCTGATCCACACATTTTTACCGAATTTGGTAAATATACGGTGGGCGAAAGCGGTGCCAATATTTTTAAAGTGATTGAACAAAAGCAACAGAACGATAAAGAGATGTGGTATATTATTGACAATAGCTTGATGAATACCATTCCCGATGCTTGGTCAATTTACGAAAAATTTATTTTGTTACCGGTTAACAAATGGGATCATGAATATACTCGGGTGAATATTGGCGGTATCAGTTGCGACCACTCCGATTATTATAATTCTGAAGATTTAAATCAACAGATTTTACTTCCCGCTTTTGCTGATAAAGATAAAGAGCCCCTTTACATTGGATTCTTTCATACAGGCGCATATCAGGACTCCATTAGTGGTTACGGTGGAATTAAGCATTGCCTGATTCCATCACCCATGCAAGTAATAGTGGATCGTGATGAAAAAGGAAATTTTATTGATTACGTGTATCGGAATGAACAAACTGTACATGATATGATGCATATTTTGGGATATACCGAGTCCTAATATTACAGTATAGGCTGATTCATGAATAAATCAGCCTATACTTTTTCATTTTTTTTTTCTGAGCGTGCATATCCGATTTTAGTACTCTGCTTCTAACAAAGAAATATTTTATCCGGCATTAAAACTTATACGATGCAAAAGAAAGGACCCGTTTCCAATTTTATTGTGGAACATTACAAGCATTTTAACGCAGCATCTCTTGTAGATGCAGCCGTTGCCTATGAACACCAATTGGAAATAGGCAATAAAATGATGATAACTATGGCAGGTGCCATGAGTACAGCTGAATTAGGAAAATCATTGGCTGAAATGATACGTCAGGATAAGGTACAGATTATCACTTGCACTGGCGCAAACTTAGAAGAAGATGTCTTTAATCTAGTTGCCCATAATTATTACAAGCGCATCCCCAATTACCGTGATTTATCGCCAGCCGATGAAACCGATTTATTGAATCATCATTTCAACCGGGTTACCGATACCTGTATTCCGGAGGAAGAAGCCATGCGCCATATAGAAAAGCATCTTGTTGCAGCATGGGTAAAGGCCCGTAACGAAAATACCCGTTTTTTTCCGCACGAATTTTTTTATCAGATATTACGAAGTGGTGAATTGGTGCCGCATTATCAAATTGATCCCAAGAATTCATGGTTGCTTGCAGCTGCCGAAAAGAATTTGCCCATCATTGTTCCGGGTTGGGAAGATTCCACTTGTGCCAATTTTTTTGCATCGCATTGCATCCAAGGATTGACAACTCCTTCAACGGTAAAAGGTGGCATTGAATACATGATGTTTTTAGCCGATTGGTATCAAAATAATTGCGGTAAAAACGGCATCGGTTTCTTCCAAATTGGTGGAGGAATAGCCGGCGATTTCCCGATATGTGTGGTTCCCATGTTACATCAGGATTTGCAATTAACTAACATTCCCGTTTGGTCGTATTTTTGCCAAATCAGCGATTCAACTACCAGTTATGGTTCGTACTCGGGAGCCGTTCCAAACGAAAAAATTACCTGGGGAAAACTGGAAGAACACACACCCAAATTTATTGTTGAATCGGATGCTACCATTGTGGCACCTTTGATTTTTGCTTATTTACTGGGCTGGTAGCCGTTACAATATTCTTTATGGCAGAATAAATTCATGAAAATTTTCGCGATGGATGGTTTTGGTTTCAGCATTGCTGTAATTTTCCAAAAAGCAATTCGGAAACTTAGCTTTCTTATTCATATTCCACTTGAATTCAAATGCAAACAATTTTCCTTCGCGTTCTTCAATATAATCAATTTCTTGTTGGCGGGTTGTTCGCCAAAAAAAGGTATTCGCAAATATTCTTTGGTATTCGTTAAATTTGCGTCGTTCAGCAATTAGAAAGTTTTCCCACAATGCCCCTGTATCATTTCTAAGTTCCAATTTATTGTAATTTGAAATCAATGCATTACGGATTCCGTTATCATAAAAATAAATTTTACGGCTGGTACATATTTCACTGCGGATATTCCGGCTAAAGGGTTCCAATTTAAAAATTACGTATGCTTTTTCCAATAAATCAATATACGTTTGAACTGTTTTTCGGTCAACTTGTACTAAATTGGCCAATTCATTGAAAGATACCTCATTGCCTATTTGTAATGCCAATGCCCGTAGCAACTTATCCAAAACATCGGGTTTTTTGATACCGCCATAACTCAATAAATCCTTATATAAAAGACTACTTGTGAGTTGTTTAAGTATTTCAACTTCATCACCGGTATTTACCATTACATCGGGATAAAAACCAAAAATCATCCGCTGTTCAAGTTGTTGTAACGATGTTATATAGTTTGTATAGTCGTTTAGTTCCTCCCAACTAATTGGATAAAGCATATATTCCCATTTCCTACCGGTAAGAGGCTCGTTTATTTCGCTGGCCAATTCAAGAGCTGAAGAACCACTAACAAGCAATACTTGAGGCATGAAATTGTCGATAATAATTTTAAGTTTTAGTCCTATATCCTTAATTCGCTGTGCTTCATCAATAAATACGATATTGAATTTGCCAATTATTTGTTTTAAATCGGTTGTATTTGCATTTTCAAAACTCATCCGGGTAGTGGAGTCATCGCCGGTTAAATACAGATAATCACCTTGTTCGCTGGCAATTTTCTTTAGCAAAGTTGTTTTGCCGGTTTGCCTGGGGCCTAAAACTATGATGGCTTTTTTACCATCAATTTTAGCTTTAATAATATCTTCCAATTTTCGATTAATCATTGTATTGCCAAATATTAGTGAATTTTAAGGAGTCAATTCCCCAATATTACATGAAATACGGGAATCAATTCCCCAAATATACATATAATAGGGGAATTAACAAAAATTATTGCAAATCTACTCAGGTAATTTTTATTATTGTAGATGGATTGAGCACTTTATAAATATCGAAGCTATATTTTTCATTACTTTTGTTTTATTTAAAATCTGAATAAGTGAAAATCCTCCATACCTCCGACTGGCACTTAGGAAAAAAGCTCGACAATTTTTCGCGGCACAGCGAACAAATTGAAGTTCTCAATGAAATTGCCGGTATTGTTGAACACGAAAAAGTTGATGTGGTTATTGTTTCTGGCGATTTGTTCGATGCTTTTAACCCTCCGGTAGAAAGTGTAGAACTATTCTATAAAACGCTAAAAAAAATGGCTGGAAATGGTGAACGGGCCGTTATTTGTATAGCAGGCAATCACGATTCGCCCGATAGAATTGAAGCTCCGGAACCTTTGGCCCGGGAGTGTGGAATTATTTTTGCCGGAAACCCAAATACAAAATTGTCCTGTTTTAAATTAGATACTGGATTAGAGATCATTCAATCGGAACCTGGTTTTTTTGAATTGAAACTTCCTCATTCTGCTGATAGGCTTCGTTTATTAATCACCCCTTATGCTAATGAATATCGTTTAAAGGCGTTTTTAGGTACTGAAAACCAAGAAGAGGAACTAAGGAATCTTTTAACAAAAAAATGGAACATCTTAGCCGAAACGTATTGTGATACTAAAGGAATCAATATTCTGATTTCGCATCTGTTTTTTGTAAAAAAAGGAGCTGAACCTCCCAAAGAACCTGATGATGAGAAACCTATTTTGCATGTTGGAGGTGCTCAGGCCATTTACTCTGAAAACATTCCCCGGCAAATGCAATATGCTGCGTTAGGGCATCTGCACCGGATGCAAACCATAGATTCAGTTCCTTGCCCAGTGGTTTATTGCGGTAGCCCACTTTCATACAGCTTTAGCGAAGCCAACCAAAAAAAATTTGTGATGCTATTGGAATTGAGACCTGGTTTGGAAGCAACCATTCAAGCTATTGAATTGGTTAGTGGTAAAAAATTAATGAGGCATAGAGCTGAAGGAGTTCAAAATGCAATAAGTTGGTTGGCCAATAACCAAAATTGCTTGGTAGAACTTACCATAAGTACCGACAATTATTTGAATGCAACCGACAGAAAGTTATTAAGTCAAGTACATGAAGGCATTATTCAAATTATTCCAGAGGTAAAGTTTTCAAATACAAACCTACAAGAAAACGGAAAAGAAATTAACCTTTCAAAAGGAATGGAAGAGCTTTTTGCTGAATATTTTAACTATTCCAAAGGACTACCTCCCGACGAACAATTAATGAATCTGTTCCGTGAAGTTTTATCCGTTGAAACTGAAGACCCTAAGTTATGATACCAATTAAACTCTCTATAAAAGGACTCTATTCCTATCAGGAAAAACAGACCATCGACTTCACAAAATTGACCAGTGCCCACCTTTTTGGAATTTTTGGTACGGTAGGAAGCGGAAAATCAACCATTTTGGAAGCCATTACTTTTGCCCTATACGGAAAAACTGAAAGGCTTAACCTTGCTGGCGATAACCGCAACTACAACATGATGAACCTTAAATCAGATGAACTGCTCATTGAGTTCATCTTTAAAACCGGTTCATCAGCAAAAGAATATCAAGTTTTAGTGCGCGGCAAAAGAAATAGCAAAAAATTCGACGATGTAAAAACCTTTGAACGTACCGCATATTTTAAATCGGGCGATAGCTGGGAACCCATTTCAACAGATAAAATTGAGGCTGCCATTGGGTTAAGTTATGATAATTTTAAAAGAACCATCATCATTCCTCAAGGACTGTTCCAAGAGTTTTTACAGTTGGGTCAGAAAGACCGATCGCAAATGATGAAAGAACTCTTTAACCTTCAGAAATATGAACTCTTTTATAAAGTAGTGGCTCTTGAAAGCCGGAACAATGAAAAACTACAAATTCTTGAGGGCCGCCTGAAAGAGTTGGGTGAAATTCAACCCATGGTAATAGAAGAAAAAAAAGTGGAACTTGCTGAACTTCAGAAAATATACAATAATTTAAAAGAAGATTTAGAAAAGGCAAATCGCTCCAAAATTGGTTTCGAACAACTAAGAGATTTGCATAACCGACTGACTCTACTGCAACAAAAAATGGAACTTCTTTTAAGTCATCAAGAGGAAATTACCCTACTTGAAAAACAAATCACCGAATATGAATACTGCTTATTCCACTTTAAACCAATACTGGATGTACTGCATGATTCAGAAAAAAGATTGCAGGAAAATACGTTGGAAGTTAACCACTGCAAAACAGAATTAGAACAAGTAAAACAAAGAATTGATACCTGCTTGCCAATCCTAAATACATTAAAACTAGAACAGGATAAAAGAGAATCGAAGATTCAGCAAGCCGATGAGTTAATAAAAATGGTTCAAATAAATAAACTTCAATCGGAATTATTGATTCTAAATAAACGCATTGAAGAAGGAGAAGCATATAATTCAAATTTTAAAAATGATGTTGAACAGAAAAAACTAACATCACAAAAGATTGAATTACAACTGAAACAACTTAAAAGCCAGCGGGTAGATGTTACTGAACTAACCACCGCTAAAGAATGGTACACCCAAAAGATTGAACTACAGAAACAGGAGCAAATTCTAATAAATGAAATAAATCAACTGACACAGGAACAAAACTCCCTAAAGAAGGAATATGATTCCTTTTATAATAATGAATATAATAAATTAGAGTTCGGCAGGGATGAAAAATTATATCAATTTCTGGAATCGGACCTATTGCGGATTGAAAATGAACTGGTTGAAACCGATAATCAAATTGAATACTTTTCAATACAAGCGAAATTGGCTGAATACGCTTCTAATTTGCACGATGGAAAACCCTGTCCACTTTGCGGTTCATTGGAGCATCCTGAGATATTTAATGAAGCCGAGGCTGCAAAAAGCCTACAAAATATGCGAAAATTAAAAGACAGCATGAAGCAAAAAGTTCAATGGGTTAGTCAATTATTACAGAAAATTTCGAAAAACCAGATTGAAAGCCAAGCACTTCAAAAAAAGGATGCTGATCTTAAATCAAAACTGGCTTTGGTTCAAACCCAAAATAAGGAACATCAACAACAGTTCCGATGGGAAAAGTATCCAAAAATTGAAATATTGAATGAGGCACTGAGCAACATGGAAGCACAAGAAAAAAAAATTACAGCTACTGAGAACCAACTGGAAATTAATGCAAAAGAAATTGAAGCCGAACTGCTTAAACTACATCATTATCAACAAAAACTGGAAGAGTTGAAACACCAGTTAACCGACATAAATAGTAAATATACTACCCTCAAAAGCCAATTGAGTGTAATTCCATATAACCAATGGTCGATTAAAACCTCTGAATTTATTGAGGAAGAAATACTCAGGATAAGGCAGAATGTGGTGCAAATGGATGCTGAATACAAAGTACAACAGGCTCAATTGGACTCCTTGAACAAAGCCAATGAGAGTTTGAATAGCAAAATTGCTTTGCGCACTATGGATATGCAAAAAGAGCAACAATTTATTGAAACTAAGAAAAGTGAATTTGAATCGCTAGTCCATCAATCTCAGTTTACAGGTTTAGCATACATTTTAAGTGTTTTAGCACAACCAACGGATTCAGCAAATGGAAAACAAAGAATAGAATCGTACAATCAACAAATGGCCATTTTGCAAGAACAATTGAAAGCAACCCGTTCTGAAAAAGGGGAAAAGACTTATGATGCGGAAGCTCACAAAGCATTTGAACTTGAATTTGAGCAATTGAATGAAACTTATGCCACTCAAAATAAACTCTTTATTAATGCTGAAAGCGAATTAGTAAAACTACAAAATGATTTATTAAAGCAACAGCTTTTAATTAAGGATAGAGAGCAACTGGAGCTGCGTTCGGCTGATTTGAAAACGCTGAAGCAACTCTTTCAAGGAAGTAAATTTGTTAATTATATATCAACCGTTCATCTTCAAAACCTATGTAAAGATGCAAATAATAGATTCTTTAAGCTAAGTGGACAAAAGTTGAGTCTTGAAATTACGGAAGACAATAATTTTCAAGTACGCGATTTTATGAACGATGGTAAAGTGCGTCATGTAAAAACCCTATCGGGAGGACAAACATTTCAGGCGGCCCTTTCCTTAGCTCTAGCTTTAGCTGATAGTGTTCAAAAAAATAGTGCATCGGCTGAAAATTTCTTTTTTTTAGATGAAGGCTTTGGAAGTTTGGATAATGAATCGCTTCAAATTGTTTTTGACACTTTAAAAACACTGCGTAATGAGAATCGTATTGTAGGAATCATATCCCATGTTGAGGAGTTGCAGCAAGAAATTGACACTCATATCCGGGTAAGTAATTCCGAAAATTCTGGTAGTTTTATTACTCCGAACTACTAAAAATGATGTTTTTTACTGATTTTATAGTTAAAGATTAGTAAAAAAAGGTGTCCTTTTTATAAAAAATAACCCTTAAACGCCCTGTTTATGGGTATTTTTATTAACAAGTGAGAAAATATTTCAATTTATTATATACTTATTACCGTTATAATTTTAATTACTTGTAAATAAGACATATAAGTAGAAAAATTAGATACAACCAAACCTAACTTATTAACAAACAAATGAGTATGGAAAAGAAATAAATGAACTTTTGCATTATTTTTTATGCTCCAATGGTTGATTCTATTATATCTTTGCTTATATTTATCTGTGCTTTAAAAATATTATTTAAATTTAAAAATTAACACTATGAACAAACAAGAATTAGTAGCTGCAATGGCTGCAAAAGCTGGATTAACCAAAGCAGATGCAGAAAAAGCATTAAATGCATTTGTTGAAACTACAAAAGCAACCTTAGGCAAAAAAGAAAGCATCCAATTAGTTGGATTTGGAACTTTCTCAGTAAGCGAACGTGCTGCCCGCACTGGTCGTAACCCACAAACAGGTAAAGAAATTAAAATTGCCGCTAAAAAAGTTGCAAAATTTAAAGCTGGTAAAGCTCTTGATGAAAACGTTAACAATAAAAAGTAATCAAGAAATAATAAAAACATTGAGGGCATTCCAAAACGGAATGCCTTTTTTGTTAAAAGTTACTGTCAATATAGTTTTGAAACTTACTTTTATACTGTTCACTTACCGGAATATATGCTTTTTCATCAAAGATAATCCGGTTTCTTTCTATTACTGATATCTTATCAAGGCTTACAATATAGGAACGATGTACCCTCATAAAACGGTCGGAAGGAAGTAATTCTTCAATGGCTTTCATACTTAATAAGGTCATCATTGATTTGGCATTGATGAGGTGTATTCTTATATACTCATTCATTCCTTCGATATACTTTATATCATCAAAATTGATTCTCAGGATTTTGTATTCCGATTTAATAAAGAGGAAATCCTTATTACTTTTTACCTCTTCCAATTTTTGATGCTGCGAATCGAACCACGATTTAACTTTATTGGCTGATTTTAAGAAATCATTGTAACCGATTGGTTTCAGCAGATAGTCCATGGCATCGACCCGGAACCCTTCCAATGCATATTCACTATAAGCAGTAACAAAAACAACTTTCGGTGGATTTTCTAAGGTTTTAACAAAATCCATTCCACTTAAATCGGGCATATTTATATCAACGAACAGAAGATCAACCTGCCTACTATTGATTGTGTCAATAGCCTGCAAGGCACTTTCAGATATGCCAACCAGCTCCATAAAAGGTGTTTTATTTATGTATTCCGCTATTTGTTTCAAAGCCAATGGCTCATCATCTATGGCAAGGCATCTGATCATTTTTTTAAATCAATGAGTTACTAATAAGTAAAGTTAGGGGTTTTGAAACGGTATCAAACGGAAATTTAAAAATTCTTCAATTTAGAATATTCTAATCCGCGATGGAAGTTTGAATTCACTATTAAAATGAATTCTACCTTGCCTTTCAACAGGGCAAGATAGAAATTCAAATGCAATGTGAATTGCTAAATAAGCTTTTCAGACCATTAATTTCGTTGATAATAAATATCGTAAGCAATCCAATCAACTACATAAGCAGCAAAATAGACTTGATGTAAGGACTCAAATAAGGTTTTAATATTGGCTATGGATTCTCCAATCAAAGCTGATACAGTAGTAGTAGTTCCATCTTCGAAAGTTATTTGAATATCGCGTTTTTTGCAAACCGATGCTTCGGCATCAAATTCTTTATCAATAATGACAACTACTGCATTTGGCTGCAAAACCCCATTCACATAAACCTCAACTTCCAAGGTTCCCGGTTTTCTAATAATCTGAACATCACCAATGGTAAGACTGTACTGCCGTTCGATGCCAAACCATGCGGTATCGTTTTTAATGGTGAGTAATTCCTCTTTGTATAAAACCACTTCGGCATCTTGAATAGCGAAACTAGAAACCGTAGTATCGCCCGATTCATAGTTATATTTTGCTGTATAACTGCCATTAAAGGCAAATTGAGAAGCATATTGAATACCATCAGTTGGACTAACAAAGTAGTCAATATTCAAGTTTCCTACGGCAAAATTATCTACACTTATTTCAGAAGCCAAAATATAGTCAAAATCATGATAACTGTTGTAGTTATTGTGATACGCCGAAACTGCAATTGAAAAATTATTTGTAAGCAACGTATCCTCAGGCAATGAATTTCTCAATGTTCTGGGATTTTCAACTTTTTCAACGGGCATGTTAACAACCATTTGATTGTTATCTTCAGTTTGAGTGAAAAACTTAATTAATGGAGTACCCCAGGTATTAAATTCTGTTACCGGTTGATAATCGTAAACCCCTTTGATTGAATCGAGAGGAATATAGACTCGGTAAGTTGAATCTGCTATACTGGCGTCCTTTTGCGTACCATCACTTATTGTTAAAATAGCATAAGCTTTGGAAGTGGAGATAGCATCCATGGCATTATTCAGATTAATGGCACTTTCACTAATTGTTTGCTTAAGGGTGGTACTATCCAAAACATCTTCGTTTTTGGTGCAACTAATTATAAGCGCACTTAAGAAAACTGAAACTAAAAAGAAACTAACTGATTTTTTCATAATAAATAATTTTACTTGTTTTTAATAAGGTTTTTAAATTTACCCTTCAAAAGTAAGTTAGTGGAGTAGCCTAAAAAAATAACTTCAATGAACTACGGAATCTTTTCACCCAAATGGTGTTTTTTCTCTACAAGCATATTCTCAGTTTGAAACATATAACAAAATACTGCGCAATTTATCGCAAAGAATTCAAATTAATAAAATTCTGAAATAGTTCTTTATATTGTTCACTCACAGGAATATAAACCTTATTATCAAAAATTATACGTGCGTGCTCAACTGATACTATTTTTGATAGATTTACGATGAAAGAACGATGTACCCGCATGAAATTGGTTGAAGGTAGTTGTTCCACAAGTACGCGCAAACTGATTAGTGGCATTAAGGTTTTACCATTAATTAAGTGAATCCGCACGTATTCCCTCATCCCTTCAAAATAAATAATGTCGTCAAGACAAACCCTTTCTGTTTTGTATCCCGTTTTTACAAACAAATAGTTTTTGTCGGATTCTTCTTTTACTAGCCGATTTTGAATGGATTCAAAGTAATTTCTGACCTTATTTGCCGATTTTAAAAAATCGGAATATCCAATTGGTTTTAGCAAATAGTCGATAGCATTTACCTTGAAGCCCTCAACGGCATAATCGCTATAGGCCGTTACAAATATAATTTTAGGAGGGTTTTCCAACGATTTCACAAAATCCATTCCGCTTAAATCGGGCATATTAATATCAACAAACATGAGGTCAACTTTGGTATTAACCAGCACTTCCATTGATTGCAACGCACTTTCAAACAATCCGGCTAACTCCAAAAAGGGAGTAAGTTTAATGTACTCCGCAATTTGCTTTAAAGCCAATGGTTCATCGTCTATGGCAACGCATTGAATCATATTGGTATAGATAGGTTAACTGTAAATAATTCATCATTATCAATAATATCCAAGTGATAGGTATTTCCGTATAACAAGGATAAACGTTTTCGGGTATTTTCAATTCCAATACCGGAGAACTCTTCACTATTATTTTTTATTGTTTTGCTATTTTTTATTACTAATAAAAGCCTCTCTTCACTTAAAATTAAATCAATATCAATAAATGATTCATTCCTATAACTGATACCATGTTTAAAGGCATTCTCAATTAATGAGGTGAATAGAAAGGGTGGAATTGTTTTTTCAGGGATAATTGTAGGTAGGTTTAAGTTAATTCTAACTTTCTGGCTAAACCGCAGTCTCATTAAATTGATATAACTCTCAAGAAATTCCACCTCTTTTTTCAACGATGTTTTTTCATTTTCGGTTTCGTATAAAAGATACCGCATCATTTTTGAGAGTTTTATAATTGCCTCTTTTGCTTCTTCGGAATTAATATCCACCAATGAATGGATGTTATTTAATGTATTCATAAAAAAATGCGGGCTTATCTGGTTGCGCAAAAGGATAAGCTGGGTATCCAGGTTTTCCTTTTGGAGCCGCACTTTTTCATTCTCAACTTCAATCCATCGTAAACCGGACCTTAAGCCGGTATCGAACCCTACCACTAAAACCGAGAGTATTAAAAAATTAGCAAAGGGCGGTATTGGGCGGGGCTGTTTTGTAGGAGATGGACGGAGATTTCCAAACTGATCAATCCCGCCGGGATTTGAATACGGCGGTAACGATAATTGATTATCAAATTGTTTTACTTCTGGCGGTAATTGTTTCCGAATTGTGGAATCATATTGATAGGAACCTGCTGTAAACAGAATAATAAGTGCCAATACTAAAACAATAAACACTGTTTGTTTTCCTTTAAAAAGTAACTTGGGAACCAATAAAAATCGGTTTATCAGGAATAATACCGAGAGTGGTACCAGTATCTCCAATTGCATAATCACACTTCTCCGGATTGGACTGTAAATATCTTCCCTAAATAGTATTGGAGTTACAAAGAGTACAAACCATACAAAAGAGATAAGCGCAATCTCGGTATATTTCAATTTTTTGTTTTGGCTTTTCATGATTGATATATAAATAAGAATCTCATGTAACTTAATTTAGAATATTATCATTCGTCCGTCTCTTGTATTCTATTGACTGCTTATTGCCAACCGTTTTCTATTTTCCGACTTCCAACTTCTGTATTCGTTCTTCTCACTATTTCAAATTGCGGTGCATGTAGCGTTGCCATTCCATTGCAACATTTTTGGATGCACCGCTTTTGGCTTTTTTCTATTTTCCCGGGGCTCCCGATAGCTATCGGGACCGGGCTTTGTTCTTACGCCCCTTTGGTGCTTTTCCAACTAACAACCTCGGTATTCGGACTTCAATCTTCGGTCTTCTTTACTTTATCAACGCAAGCCCTTCCTTTGCACTGGCATCGTCGGGGCTGTACAAAAGTGTTTTATAGAAATAAATTTTTGCTTCGCGGGTTTTTCCAATTTTAAGGTTCGACCACGCAAACATCAACAAACTTTGGTAATCGAATGGATAAAGGTTTACTACCTTTTCAAAATACTCGTAGGCTTTTTTAAAGTCTTTCCTATCATACGATATAAGTCCCATTCGGTAAAGTATTACGGTGTTGTTAGGATCAATGGCCAGTATTTTATTATATTGGTCTACTACCATTTCCCAATTACCCAGTGATGATGCTGGCAGTGCCAAACCAAAACGTGGTTCAATGGCATAAGGCATCAATTCAATGGCTTTATTGTAGTATCCCAACGATTCGTTGAACTGTCCCTGCAGATAGGTTAACCAACCCAAACGGAGGTTTATTTCATACGAATTGGCATCGTAGTGTGCCTTTAGGGAATTAGCCGCATCAGCATATTTTCCAACTTTTTCCTTTGTATAACTATCGCTGAAAGCAGCAGCTAATTTGTTGTAATCCTGTGAATTGGCAACAACTGCCACAAAAATAAAAAATGTTATTACCATTAGATTTTTCATATTTATTTGAATTTAAAGGTTAGTTTAATGGCTCCTCCCATTGATTTATTTATCTGTTCATCGGTTTTAGTATATGCGTCCAAATCCCAGGAGTAATTTAAGTTCTTGGTATAGTATGGCGTTAAAGCAATATTCCATTGCTCTCCTAATAAAAAACTTAGGTTTCCGTAAATAGTTGTTGCAGGAATTTGATAGGAGTTGTTCATAGCGTATCCTTGGTTTCTTGCATAAAGAAACGAGTTACCCATTACCATTCCGGTTTCAAACCATAAAAATTTAAAGGTTTTAAATCCAACCAATTGATTAATCTGGTAAGTTGAGCCCCAATTGTTATCGGTCTGGTACATTCCGCCTGATGTAGCGTAAAGATTGAGATTTCCAAAAGGAAGGTAGGTTAAATATCCTTCCATCCGAAGTTGCCTGGAGTTATTGAAATTACTAAAATTACTGTACGAGAAATCGAACCCGGTGCGAATTTTCCATCCATTTTTTGAAATACCGACTCCCCCTACCGATTCCGAATTTATTTGACTTATTGCCCTCCCATACCCTTGTTGGGTCTGGCTGGTAACATTCTCGTAGAATGCAACTTGCCCAAATGCTGAAATATCCCAACCCGGGAAAATTGAACCGGTTACTTTTCCATAAATCTGATTTTGGCTAAAGTCAAGGTTGGTTCCCGTTGGGTCATAACTTGAATACGATGTTCCCCATTTATGAAAGTTGGTAAACTCTATAGTTCCTTTAATCCTATCTGAAAAATTGCCTTCAATTCCGGCATTAATACTGAAGCTGTTTTCTACCGCTTCGTAATACAAGTCATTAAAATCATAAAGAGTTGGATTATAATTTGAAACTGACGAACCCATATTTATTTCTGTTAAGCCCTTTCGCAATATGGCTTTAAGGGAATGGTTTTTTTCGCCCCAAGGAATTGATTCCAAATATAGGATGGCATCGGCTTCTCTTCCTGCAAATAAATAACTATAGTAAATATACTCCTGCGAAAGGGTATCCCAGGAGTTCATTTCAAGGGCTTTTGAAAAATGCCTATTTGATGCAGCATATTGTTGATGGTTATTGGCTAGAATTCCCATACGCATGCGCAAATAGTAGTAATCTATTCCCATTGAAATCATGCTATCCCCCGTATTTTTCAGGTTTTTGTAATCTCCCTTTAAGTAGTATTCATAAGTCTTCCGGTCGAGTTCCATAAAACTGCCTTGGGCAAACAGGTTGGTAAAACCAAAAATAAAGATGGAATTGATTAATAAGGTTCGCATACCGCTTCAATTTGTAAGTTTTCGTTTATAAGTTTTAAACTATTATTGTTGTTTACTCTCAGTTTAAAGTTTTTTGAAAAAACCAATCGCCTGAAAGAATATCCTGAAAGTTTTGACTTATAATCAAAGCAATCAACATCGAACTCAGAACCTATTAATGTCATAGAAACTTCAAAATTAGTTTTCAGATATAGATAAAAAGGTGCCGTAAAATCGTGAAGAAATAATCGCCACCCTTTAAAGGTACGGTTTACAGGCAACGAATCGGTGGAGGCATAGCCATTGATAAATACCAAAGGAAGCCGGAAAGCTGCCAAATAAAACGAATGAAGCAACGACTTTTTATCTCCATCAAAATGGGTAAAATAAAAGTAAACACCATCGTTCTGAAAATAGGCCACCGATTTTGTTGAATTACAATAAATGTAGGATTTATTATAGGCGTTTGTAAAAATTTCCCAGTTTACTTTTTCTTTACCTTTTGGGGTTTTGATACTCCATTTCAACTGGGTTCCGGGCATATAATTGAATGCTTTTTTAAGAAGTATATTTTCTTCCATGGTTTTAACTTTTTGCTCCTTTAACGGATAGCTAAAAGTTTTAATCTCTTTCCCATCTTCCAAATAGGCAGTTAGCGGATATTTTAAAGTTTTTGAACCAATATAGGGGGTTGCCTGTAGTTGGAAATGTAAGTGTGGATAAGGTGAACGCCCTGAATTCCCGACTTTTCCTATTATCTGGCCATAATGAACCGTATCGCCAGCCTTAACCACAATGGAACCTTTTTTAAGATGGCACAATTTTGAATACAAACCTTCAGCGTGTTTAATAATAACCGTATTTCCCCAATTCTTTTGGGTATTTACCTGACCAATTGGGTTATCTTCAATTCCATCTACAACAATAACAACAGTACCTTCGGCTGGTGCAATCACATGTTGGCCAAAACAATAATAATCGGTACAAAAATTTCCTTCATCACAAAACTGAGCCGAATCGTTGTTAACAATTACAAAATCCCAGGCATTGGCCCATTCCCCTTGATGGGTTTCATCCCCATTGTGTCCTTGATTTACAAGCCATTCACCATAAAATGGAAGTTTTATTGGCAACCAACCAAAGTTTGGAAATCGCTTGATAAAGCTTTGATAAGAATAAAGATTTCTCTCCGGCGTTCCTTCCTGTATTTGAACTTCTTTAAAATTACTGGGGACTGTCCGGAACCGAAGTGAGTAAATAAATGTTAACAAAACCACATTGAAAGGTAACGAAAGCAAGGCCAGATTTAAGGGTTTGAGTAATCCGAGCATTCCTGCCGCTACCAATGCAATTATAGGTGTTATGGCAAACGCCCAGAAGAATGATTGCCTCGATGGAATATAAAAATACCCACCTATGGCCATTGCTCCTAAAATAAAATTAAAGCCGATGTAACTATATCCGAGCTGATTCATATCCATACCTAAAAATGAATAGGCAAAAAAAGCAACACTATAACCCAATAAAGAAAGTACCCATGCTATTCTGGAATAGAATAACAATGCAATGGCGACTACAATTCCGGCAAAAACATTAAACTGAAAAAAGATGGCTCCTAGCGAAAGTAAATAACTATTCAAAAAATTGGATGTAATTGTCCCTACCCACCATTGATGGACACTCACCACTGGATTACCTCCAATATTAAACAGTTTATTAATTAGATAAACACCACTTTGATTGCTTTCTATTCCTTGTATCATTCCACGGGCACTTAAAACAATCCAGATACAGATTAAAAATGGAATGGAAAGATAGGGTAGGTAATATTTACCTAAAATTCCCTGAAATGTAATGGTGATGAGAAGGGTTAAAAAACCTGAAAAAATAGCCATAATGATTACTACCAAGGCAATTTCAAAATAGTAACCCAAACCCAAACCCACCAACAAACTGTTAAAACCATAAAATCCTTTGAGTATGGTTAACTTATCAAACTTTAATAACGAAGCCGCTGTATTAGCTGTTAATACAGCAATTAAACCGCTAAAACCTGCTGAAACATCTAGGAACGATACTAAAACCAAAGGAATAGCAAACCAGTAGCTTTCTGAAAAAAATATCTGGGAGTAGCTTCGTAGGACTCCTTGAAAAAATGTGAATAATTTACTTGTTTTGAGCATATTTTTTTGTTGATGGTTACTGGTTACTGGTTACTGGTTACTGGTAGCTAACTTCTGACTTCCAACTTCCATTTCCAATTGTTATAACTATTTTGCGGTGCATGTTACATTGCCATTCCATTGCAACATAATTGGATGCACCGCTAACGGTTTTTTTCTATTATTTCCGGGGCGTTCCGCTAAAGCGAGACAAGTGCCCCGGGCTTTGTTCTTGCGCCCCTTTGGGGCTTTACTAAATTCTAGTTTCTAATCTCTAAACTCTAACATCCTAACCCAAATACTCCGGAATAAACTCATTTGCCGCTACATCTTCTAACGTTTCAGCTCTACGAATCAAATGTACTTTCCTGTTTTGGTCAATTAACACAACATTGGGACGGGTAGTGATAAACTGCAGCCATTGGGTATTGTTGTATGCTCCAGTTCTGGTAATTACAAACCTATCGCCTCGCTTCAGTGAAGGAAACATGAGTGATGGCCTTAAAACATCAATATTCATGCATAATGGACCATAGATGGTGGTCTCCTCAACCAACCCTGAATGATTGCTAACCGGGTGTATTTTATGGTCGTACCAAAATGCAGTAAAAAGAAGGTTCACCCCAACATCAACAATGGTTGCCCTTCGTCCATCGGAAAGCCGTTTGTTGGCTAGTACGGAACCAGCTATGGAACCGGCGTTATCAATAAGTGCCCTTCCGGTTTCCAAAATTAGAGTTGGCAGTTTATCGGGTTTTATCTGCGAATTTATAATGGCTGATGTGATTGCTTCGGCATATTCTTCAAAGGATGGTGTAGTGTCTTCTCCGGAAAGGTAAGCTCCTCGAAGCGTATTCTTCGAAGCAAAACCACCGCCCATATCGATGTAAGAAATATAATGATCGAACTTTTGGGCAATGCTGCAAGCAAGTTCCGCAAGTTTTGAAGCTGCAATCCGGTAAGCATCAACACTCATAATATATGTACCAATGTGTGTATGCAAACCCATGAGCTTAAGTTTTGGGTTATTCATAATTCGGTTTATAGCATCCCAAGCTTCGCCATTTTCATAGTTTAAACCAAATCTATCCCATTTTGGATAAATACCTATATCCATATTTACCCTTATAGCTACCCGTGCTTCAATATTTTTGCTCATACAAATATCTGATAACATAAACAACTCATCAAAATGATCGATGTGTATGAACGACCCATTGCGAGCAGCTTTTTCTAGTTCTAATGCACTTTTAGCCGGTCCGTTGAATAGTATATTTTCACCTTTCACCCCATTTCTAATTGCCTTATCGTATTCAAAACCCGAAACAACCTCAGCCCATGATCCTTCCTTATGAAAAATCCGGCAAATAGAATCCAGGTAGTTGGTTTTGTAACTCCAGGCCATTTGCACTTTTTGATAACGCAGGCTGAACGCCCTTTTGATATCTTCCATCGCTTTACGGATAGTGCGTTCAGAGAATACATAAACCGGAGAGCCATATTGTTCAATCAAATCATCTACTTTAACTCCATCAATTAATGGCATGGGCGCAATTACCGTTCCTGCACCATGTTTCGATGGTACGCCGGGTGTTAACTTTGTTATGGTTGGTCGTTCAAAAAGTTGCTTTGACATATTTGTATGGTATTATTATTATTTTTTTACTTATTCTATTTATTCTTCGCTCACCATTTCATTAAAGTTCTCCTGAAGTTGCCAACTTGGAAAAAAGTTCCAAATCAACAATCATATCGTAAGAGTACCGAACAAACATTTTACCTACATCATAGCGGGTAAATGGTTCAACTTCAATTCCTAAGGCTAATTTCAGCAATGATTCCGGAATATTTTGTCCAGAGCCTACTGCCAAATAAACCCACGCAGGAATTCTCGGATTAATCTCCAACAGGTAAAGTTTATTACCGGTTGTTCTAATTAGCTCCAATTCCATACCGCCTTTCCATTTGGTTTTTGAGATAATTTTTTTTGCTAAATCGAGCATCGTGGAATCTTCAATGGTAATGCCTCCCCAGGCTTTTCCTTTATCGGTAATGTATTGTTTCCGCATAGGCACCGCAGCCATTAAATTGCCTTTCCCATCACCCAATGCAATCACATTTACTTCAGTCCCCTTAATAAATTCCTGAACTATAACAGGTAATCCCCACTTTGCTGACATTTTTGAAAAATATAATCCAGCCTGATATTCAGAATGCGCAGGATAGGCATCGTAGTATTTTCCTTTTATCATTACTGGATACTCCATTGACTTGAGTGCATTATTTAAATCGGAAACACTAAAAACCTCAGCACCTTTTGGAACATTTACCCCATATTTTTTCCCGTATTCTGGTAGATTCGATTTGTTCCGTTCCTCAAATTGTTCCAATGTAGGCAGATATGTTTTTATACCAATTTCTTCTAATTTTTTTTCAAGTTTGATAAATGAAAATAGTTCGGCATCAAAATTTGGGATTATGACATCAATTTTTTCCTTGGCATGAATTTCCATCAAACGATTAAACAATGCATCCTTTCCTTCGGCGGGGTAAGGAATCATATAAGTTTTGTCAACCAATTCGTGCATATAAATGCCCGGTTCCAGATGTTCATAAGCCAAGCCAATTATCCTAACATCAAAATCATTTGACTCTTTTATACCTCTTATTACAGGTATTCCAGGCCCCGGGCTGTCAATGTTGTTAAGTCCGGTTACGGCAACAGTTACTTTCAGTTTAGTCATATTTATTCCTCCAGAAGGCTATTTGAACTTAAATCATTCATAAAATCGAGCAAGTACCTTTCCAGTGTCATTTTATCTACATCGTACTTTTCCAGCATCAATTCAATTATTTCATTGATGGTCTTCCCTTCTTTTATCAACATAATTACTTCTTTCCCTGTATGGTTCATAGTAAATGAATCGCCGGAGGAAGGATTGAAAACGAAGCCGTTGTCGCTGAGTGCTATGTTCCCTTTAATTAGCATAATTGGAGTATTTTAAGTTTGTATTATTATTCAAAAAATAACTTTCCTTTAAAAATCAAAACAAACATAAACAAGAAATGAATCCCGTACAAAAGAGATCAATCAATAGGAAGGTTTTATCAGTAGATATCCGAATTTTATAAGTGAAAAATTAATGAAGGAGCAATTTAAAAATTGATTTTTGCACACATAGCAACAATCTTCACTTAATAAAACAAAAAGGGATGTCAGTGAACTCACCAACATCCCTTTTAAGTATAGCTTAATTCTTTTTATTCAAATTGCTTGAACGTTTTCTTGATTAAGCCAATAGCTTCATACAATTGTTCCTCAGTAATAACCAAAGGAGGAGCAAAACGGATGATATTGCCATGGGTTGGTTTTGCCAAAACACCATTTTCTTTCATGGCTACGCAAACATCCCAAGCTGTTTTACCGTTTTTATTTCTTATTACTACGGCATTTAATAACCCTTTTCCGCGCACCAGTTCAATCATATCCGATTTGATGGCACTGAATTCGCTCCTGAAAATTTTACCCAACCGTTCAGCATTTTCAGCCAATTTCTCCTCTTTTACCACTTCAAGGGCTGCAATGGCAACTTTAGCAGCTATTGGGTTTCCTCCAAAAGTGGAACCGTGCTCACCGGGTTTGATGCAAAGCATGATTTCGTCATCAGCTAACACACAAGAAACTGGGAATACACCACCTGATATGGCTTTTCCCAGTATTAAAATATCCGGACGCACTCCTTCGTGATCAACAGCCAACAGCTTTCCGGTGCGGGCAATACCAGTTTGCACCTCATCGGCAATAAAAAGCACGTTGTGTTTCTTGCACAAGTCAGATGCTTTTTTCAAATAGCCTTCGTCAGGCACAAAAACCCCTGCTTCACCTTGAATGGGTTCCACAATAAAACCAGCTACATTGGGATCCTGAAGTTCTTTTTCAAGAGCAGCAATGTCGTTGTAAGGAATTTTAACAAAACCCGGAGTAAAAGGTCCAAATCCACCATAAGAATCGGGATCGGTACTCATGGAGACTATGGAAATGGTCCGTCCGTGAAAGTTTTCAAAACAGCAAATAATTTTGGCTTGATCTGCTGGAATGCCTTTTTTCAGGTACCCCCATTTACGGCAAAGCTTTAGAGCTGTTTCATCGGCCTCGGCACCGGTATTCATAGGCAATACTTTTTCGTATCCAAAGTATTTGGTAACGTATTGTTCAAACTCTCCCAAACTGCTGTTATAAAATGCACGCGAGGTAAGTGTAATTTTTTGGGCTTGCTCCACCATGGCATTCACAATCTTTGGATGACAGTGGCCTTGATTTACAGCAGAATAGGCCGACAAAAAATCGAAATATTGTTTTCCATCGGTATCCCATACAAAAGGTCCTTTTCCTTTATCCAAAACAACAGGTAGCGGATGATAATTGTGTGCTCCATATTTTGACTCCCTATCCATGTATTCCTGTGCTGTCATTTTTGTCATAACTTCTTTTTTTTAAACGGTTTAACATTGTTTTTCACTTTGCAAGATTACTAATTCGGGACGATTTATTCAATCTTTGATGTAAAAATCGCTTTCTGGCTCCCAAACTATTAACCAATTAATAATTATATACTTATAACAAATAACTTACCCTCAAAGGCTAAAATGAGTTTTTTAACATATCGAGTTAAAATTAAAAAAGATTGCTAAAAAATAACAAGCCTTTAAAAATAAAACTTCTTTAACTTCAACTCAGTTGTTGCC
>DYQV01000714.1 GCA_020719105.1 Rikenella microfusus | reverse complement strand
TAAATATTACAAATTTGGCGATATTACATAATTCCATTCGCCATGAAAATCCATCCTTTTTATATTGATTTTATTTTTTTCTTCTTCTGTAACTTTCCTCCCAGTTAGATAGTCTTTTTCATCAAGTTTTGCTTTTACTACTAGCCCTGTTGTGGTCGTAGTAGCACCTATCAAACTGACTATAACCGACAATGATGTTAGCGGTTTCGCTCTCCAGTTTTTCGAGATGATTGCAAATAGCCTATGTTCTATTTTGTTCCATTTGCTTGTTCCTGGAGGAAAGTGACTTATGTAAATATCTAATCCGCTTTCATTACAAAAATTTTGCAATTCCAACTTCCATAAACTATTTCTTGAACCATTGCTTCCTCCACCATCAGCGTTGATATAAAGTCGTTTTGCTGATGGGTAAAGCTTTCGGCCCTCCTCATTCCACCAATCTTTTATTGAAAAAACTGCAAAACTTGCGGTATCACTACTTATTCCAACATTGACCCAGCCGCGATTGTTTACAACATCATAGACGCCATAGGGGCTGGCTTTGCCATTTGTTTTGTCTATAAAATCATACACATTTACATCTATCGGACTTTTTATTGGTGTCCATTCTTGTCCATTATTCTTAAATTCGCCAATGAGTTCCTTTTTCTTGCAATCTACTGAAATTACTGGATTCTCACTTTGAATAAACTCTTTAGAGAGATTATTTATGTATTCAAACTGAAGATATCTGTCTGGATGATTGCCTCCTTCTTTGGTTTTCTTATTTGATTGCAGACTGAACCCAAGTGATATAAGACACTGACGCACTGCTTCATGACAAATATTATATCCTTGCTCTTTTAAATTTGCTTGTATCTTTCTGATGCTTTTACTTGTCCATATCAATGGATTCATTGGATTACCCATTGTATGTGGCGAAACGATTTCCGTTATGCTTTCTAATAATTCTGGCTGATGCTCCGTCAGCTTCTTTCGTCCTCCCCCGTTTTTTCTTATGCGGTTTTCCCTATGCGAATTGGACTGAAATAATTCTTTTTCCCCTTTTGCTATCGTAAGCCGGGAAACAGAGGCTAATTCGGCAATTTTTGACTTTCCACCTCTCCCGATACTATCTGCTTCTGCAGCTAAATAAATCCTTCGTTGATATTCGTTTAAAAGTGGTAGAATTTTTTCAATTCTTGTTTTTATTGTTTCATCTGTTTCCATCTTTTTTTGATGCAAATATAATGAAAATAAATTACATATTGAATAT